>JBAYAV010000175.1:0-6494 GCA_041669565.1 Lentisphaeria bacterium | reverse complement strand
GATCCCAAGTGCTTGCGATAATACAAGCCATCAGAACCGCCATTGAAGTAAGTACCACGCGGACCAATTCCAATTTTCGCGCCCTTTATTCCACCGGAAACCCCCAGACCACTTTTCGATAAATTGAGTCGAATCGGTCCCAAACGAAAACCTTTTCGAAGGTATAGTCCCATGATATTTTTCCCTCATTAAGAATAAAATTAGGCATCCATATTTTCTTATTATTTCCAAAAAACAATTGCAGCCCCATATTCAGACAAAAGTCACCTAAAAATCATCTTTCATTCCCAAACAAAAGAAACAGCGACGCCCACTTGTGAATACCAATTGATTAGACAAACGATGTTAACTTATTGAAAAGAGTACCTCTTATTCGCTGAATGTCAAACTAAAGATCAAAATTACAACAACAAATTAAAACGGATAATTTTGTCAAAAAACATCCCGCTCCGCTCTTCCAGATACAAAAAAAACGTCAAGCCTTTGACCGACAACATTTCGATATGCTATTATTTCAGCAGGATACACTCCTGCTCTTTCCGGATGGCTGCTGATTGACAAAGAAATTTTGTACCGGGTCTAAAGCAGTGGAATGCTTATAAAAAGCAATCCGGAAACCACACAAAAGATTGTCGGCATCGCCGATGTGTCCGGTCCCGCGGAACAAAACGACCCTAATTACGACGAGGATCATAGGGTATTCCACGACACTTACCTATCACAATTATCTCGACAAGAGTGTGATACAAAAAACATTCAAGGATGAAAAATTTATTTTTGAATATTTTTTGCAGCGCCCTTGACTTTTACAAAAACAACGCTTATAGTAGAACAAGAACAAAAAAACTAAACCAAGGCTTAAGGAAAGCAAATGGCAAAAGTAAAAAATATTTTGAATCATTTACGGAAAGATATTGTCGGAGGACGTTTTTCCTGTAATGGCAGATTGCCGACCCGGGAAGAATTCAGCCTGGAATACGAAGTAAGCAAAGCCACCGTACAAAAAGTTATGGCAACTTTAGAAGATGAGAGATTTATTGTTTCCCGCGGTTCACAGGGAACTTTTGTTAATCCTAATTCTCCCAACCATACCGATATTGCCATATTGATTCCCGCCAAGGAAGAGCAACTTACCAGCAACGATAATTTATGGGAACTATTGCGTAAAGAACAGACCCAACTGGAATTGTATATCGGCAAAAAACTTCGGTATTATTACGTTGACCGGTATCAACACAATATTGACGATTTTCGTAAAGTAGCTAAAGATGCAAGCTGTTCGCGTCTTCACGGAGTCATTTTTCCAATGATGCCGGAACCGTGGATGCTTGAACCGTTTCAAAATAATAATATCAGTATCGTGGCTTTTACGGATGAAGAAGTGCCAAGCGCTTCTACCGTCTGGGTGGATTATTCGGACATGTTTCGACAGATGCTCACATGTTGCCGCCAAAAAGGCTGTCGATTTCCCGCGCATCTCAGTAATATTCAATTGCCATATCATCATATTCTGGATTATATCAAAATTGCGAAAAAGTTAAATTTCACCATTCCTCCTCACATGATTCAGGGGGTACCCACAAATTATTCACAACATTGGTTACGTCATACCTTACATACCTTTTTGGACTGCAAAGAACCGATGGATGCTCTAATCATCAACGATGAAGCGTTTGTCGAACCAGTATTCGCCCTTTTGTTGGATATGGGGTTGACTCCTGGCAAAGACATTCAATTATTTTCACAGCGAACATTTGCAGGTTCAATTTCTAATTTATTGCCAGTGGAATATTTCGGATTCGATCTTTATGAGATCATCGCATCCTGTAAAAGAGCTTTGGATAGATTGCTTATCGGGGAACATCCAACCAGAAATTTCGAACTGCTTAAGGCATCAACCGACATCCAAAAAGAATCACTTACATAAAAGGGCGCAGCAACAACAAAAATCCACAAGATACAAAGTTAAACAAAATCCAGCAATACAAACTCGAAAGCTGTACCCAACCGATTGCTTCATAATAGTAAAAGTAAGAGATTTTAATAAACTACAGGAGGTTTTAGCAGTTTTTTAAGAACAGATGAATGGAATATGTTTTTTAGCAAGACAAATTTTAACATGAACGGAGGACAGAATATGGAATAAAATGATCGGCTTGAAAAGCAACTTTTAGACACCAAACAATTACGTAATTTCTTTAACTTCTAAAAAAGGATGGGAACAAATGAAAACGAAAAAACAAAATTTCACGCTTATTGAACTTCTCGTAGTAATCGCTATTATTGCGATACTCGCTTCGATGTTGCTGCCAGCTCTGAGTAAAGCACGGGCTAAGGCAAAAACGATTTCGTGTGTAAATAATTTAAAACAAATTGGTTTGGCAATAATACAATATTCGGATGATTATAACGAGTATTGTATGTATGCTTCCGATAATTATTATACCGGATCAATGGCCGGCAATCACAGTATTGCATGGGATAGAAAGCTTACTTTAAACAAATATCTCTCCCAATATACCTGCGATAAATGGGGCAATGTCGATTCCCACGTATTCCATTGTCCGAGTGAAACCGCCTATCTGACGATCGAAGCCGTAAGACGTCAATATGGGATCAACTATGGGACATTCGGACTGCAACCAGCCAACGCCATAAAAATCGGAAAAATACTTCATCCATCTGAAACGATCTATATCGCTGATTCGGCTCCGCGACCGGTCGTAAGCACCGCATGTGGACTGATTATTACTCGCTGGGGCGGCGTATATAACGTGTCGGCTTCATGTGCGGAAGGGGCTCTTGACGGACGACATGCCACCGGACGGGTAAATGTATTGTTTGCAGATTATCATGTATTATCTGCTCACGGCAGCAGCATTACTAGAAGTTGGTGGGTGAATGAATAACATAAAAATCAGTGTCCTGATAACATTCCTTTTGCCTCTGATACTTGTCGCGGGACAAATCGATCTGAGTAATATTACCGTGAAGAAACCCGAGTTATCGAAACCGGTTGTTAAACTGGCCTGGGATGAATTATCTTCCACACTCAAAAAAATTACCGGACAATCCCCAACGGACGGACAATATCAAATCACGCTTTCCATAGATCTCGATTTGCCGCCGGACGGATTTAAAATTTCAACCGAAAACGGCAATCTGAGGATATTCGGTGGCAGCAATTACGGCGTACTCTACGGAGTTTATTCTTTCTTGGAAGACGATCTTGGCTGTCGTTGGTATCAACCTGAAATTACCGTTATTTCCCAGCTTAAGCAGTTAAAAATCACTGTGAAAGATCGTTCTGAGGCTCCAGCATTTACAGAAGTCCGCGACCCCTTTTCCTATTTGGAAAGCAATACTGAATGGGCTTTACACAATCGTGTCATTCGCATGATGAACAATACGCTACCACAAGAATTAGGGGAAAAAATAACTTTTCCTCGCATAGACAAAGAATTTTGGTTATGTCACACCACGCATTATTTTTGTCCTGATTCTATGTTTGCGGTTCATCCGGAATATTTCATGGTCAACACCAATGGGAAACGTTCCAAACAGCAAATCTGTCCGTGTAATCCTGAAGTCCGAAAACTGGCTGCACAGAAAATTATTTCTACCCTAGATAAAGCGCCTGATGCTAATTATATTACACTGAGCATGGAAGACAATGTCTCGTACTGTCATTGTCCGCAATGCACGGCAATCAATCAGCGCGAAGGCTCCAACGGAGCAGCGTTCTTTGAGCTAGCAAATGAAGTAGCAACCGAAGTTGCAAAAAAACATCCCAATGTCAAAGTGATTGTCTTAGCATACTATGCTACCTCGGTTCCGCCAAAAAACATGCAAATAGCGGATAATATTACGATCCTATATGCCGATATTAATCGTCCGCGGTCCGCTCTAGCGGAAGTTGCTAAAAACAAAAATTGTCTGGAAAAATGGAATCGCATTGCCAAAGAAATTATTATCTGGGACTACCAGGTTGACTTTACCGATTATTATCGTTATGTATTATCGTTGCGTGCTGTTGCGAAAAATCTCGCATTTTACCGCTCTTTATCCAACATAAAAGGCGTTGCCATTCAGGGAGCATATCAGGGAATGGGTGGTGCTCGTCAGGGATTACGAGCCTGGGTTGAAGCCAAACTCCTATGGAATCCAGAACGCGATTACCAACAACTAATGAGAGATTATGTTCACGGGGTTTACGGTCCGGCCGCTCCGCCGATTGAAAAATTCTATATCTATCTCGACAATTTAGAGCTACAACAAGTTTCCGCTGAAGCCAAATATGCGGAAATAATCGCATTCGGAAAACAGTGTTTTAATGCCGCAAAAAAATTAGCAAAAGATAACCCGACTATTCTAAAGCAGGTCGAAGCAGCAGAATTGCCAATCTTGTTCTATGAACTCGATCAGTTGTACGCGTTACGATACCGTAAGAGTATGACCCAGGAAAAAAGGAAACAGGCACTAAAACTCATTGACACAATTGCAATCACAATGAAAGCCAATAAATTTTTTCATCGTAGCGAAGGGATTCACACAACGGGATTAAAAAAATACAGCGATGCCATGGCAGAATCCTCTCCAAACATCCCAGGAGTAACGGCCGGAAACAGCATTATAATTCCAGCCATTGACGGAATGTACTGTCTTGGAGCCAAGAAAGTAATGGATGATAAAGCCGCCTATAAAACAGCAGTCCGTCAGCCGCCAGGTAATTCCTGGAGCTGGCAAATATCATTTATGAATAAGAATATCCCGGCAGGAAAATATCGCATCCGCATTCGAAATCGAATCGAAAAAACGGGGGGGGCGATCACCAAAATCCTCTATGGGGTATATGACAGCGCCACCAAATCCACAACAAATCTGTTTATCGATCCGAAAACGCTGGACCATCCAGATTACCGCTGGCATGAATTAAAAACCAGCAACATCACGCCAAGTTCCTCAATATGGGTCATGATTCAGCCCAAAAACAACAACTTTATTCATTATATAGACTGTATTGAACTGGTACCGGAGAAATGAGTATGAATAATTGTCCAAAAATTGCCGCTTATTATTTCCCCAATTACCATGCAGATGTCCAAAATCACATAGTACACGGGGATGGTTGGGATGAATGGGATTTGGTCAAGCAAGCTCGGCCGCGATTCCACGATCACTATCAACCCCGGGTACCGCTGTGGGGCTATCAAGATGAATCGGATCCTAAAGTGATGCGCCAAAAAATTGAATGTGCTGCGAATTATGGGGTTGATGCCTTTATTTTTGACTGGTATTGGCATGAAAATGGACCGTTTCTGGAACGGGCATTGCTGGACGGCTTTCTTCCAGCAGCCCGCGATGCCAAGTTGCAGTTTTCGCTGATGTGGGCCAATCACGATTGGCTGGATCTTCATCCTTGGACCTGCGACACGCCGAAAAAGCTGCTTTATCATGGAATGCTTAGCGATGCCGGTTTCGAGCAGATGACGGATTTTATCATTGATAAGTTGTTCTCCCATCCGGCCTACTTGAAAATCGACGGAAAGCCTTATTTCTCGATTTATGAATACGGGAAAATAGGCGGTTTGGAACGCTTGGAGCGTTTTCGGGAGAAAACGATCCAGGCCGGATTTCCCGGCTTACATCTGAATTTGATCGTCCAAAAGGTAGCAATTCTTCCGGGCGAAAATGGAACTGTTGATTTAGATGAAATTCAAAACTCTGGACTATTTGACAGCTTGACCTCCTATATCTGGTTGCATCAAGTCGAGGCAAATCGATTCCCGATGGATTCCTATGACCGAATCATGCGGGAATATTTTAATGATTATGCCAAGATAGAAAAGCGTTGCAGCTTGCCGTTCTATCCCAATGTAACTGTCGGGTGGGACAGTTCGCCACGAACGGACCAGAGTACGGCTTTTGAGGCTTCTGGGTATCCCTATTCCGCCTGTCTTAATTCCACTCCAGAACTTTTTGGACAAGCACTCCAGCGAGCCGGAAAGTTCCGTTCGCAACTGATTACGATCAATGCCTGGAACGAATGGACGGAAGGAAGTTATCTGGAACCCGATGAAAAATTCCGCTATGGCTACCTCGAGCAGATCCGCAAATTCAAGGATTTGACGGATACCGACCGACCGTTTGTCACGCAACCGTTTTCGAATTTTGACGAAGGACATATCAAAAGTACAAAACACAAGCAGCAAATCTGCAATTGCCCCAACAGGTAATAGGAAGACAAGCGCACAACAAGCGCTCGTTCAGCCCATATCAAGCGACCAGTGATCTCCTATAAATTAATGGCCAGTTCCACTACTTACCAAGGAGACTATTATGAGACACTACGAGAACATCTGACACGAAGCGCTTTCCGAGTTCCCTGATTCCGGTGTGTCATTATGAAAATTTTGCAGGGAACACTATCTGAATGATGTCTGTGCGTTATATCGGCGATGCCGGTTTGTCTCGCCGGAAGCGCATTTCCGTTT
>JBAYAV010000174.1:0-6519 GCA_041669565.1 Lentisphaeria bacterium | reverse complement strand
GGGGCTTGATCTCTTCCTTGTTTGCTCCGTCCGCATGCATTACGTGGTACAAGTCCCGCTTGATATGCCATTGGCACCTTTGCTGTTCATCCACATAATCGGCAAACGAATCGGCCAAACCGGACTCGCCATTACAGACTATGATTGAGTCCTCAGGCAGCTTAATGTTCTTCTTTTTCCAATCCCGGTTTACCTCGTTCCATGAGGTTCCAGTCCAAGTTTCCATTGGGAAAACCTGCCCCTGTCGAGTGATGCCGATGACCGCTTTTATGTCGCCCTGTCGAACTTTTCCCATTCACTCCTTCACCCTTGAACTTTGTGCCATCAGTCCTAATTTACAGGGGGTAGGAACCAATCACTTTGTTTGACACTTGGATTTCGTCGCAGTCCGTTTTCAGTATCCATTCATTGGCGGTGCGGTAATAAGGAAGCGAAATCTTCCCGTCGCGTGAAAATTGGGCGACACCGCGACGGTAGCTTGTTTCGCTGATGGTTTCGGCTATCCGTTTCTCAAGTTCATTCGTTTTTGTCTGGTTACGCCTGAATTTGATCAATTTTTGAAGAGGAGCATATGGGACGCTACATTTGTAGCATTTCACCCGTTTGAAATACAAGATGAACTCGCCAATGCTCGTACGAATTCTGCGATTGTAACCACCATTGAGTACTAGTTTTCCATCTGAGCATTCGCGGCAAAGTGTCTGGCCGGTAAAGATCCTGTTTCGAAAAACTTCCTGAATAAGACCAAGAATCAATTTTAGCAGTTCGGCGATAGCCTTGTGCTCAAAAGCATCTGCAACTTTCATAACGAACTCGTCGAATGAAAATTTTTCCTCCGAATTGCACTTTGTCAAATATTTACTTCTATCACAAGATTTCGCACATTATCAAATTTTTTGCCTTAAAAGAAAAACAATGTTTTAATTTTGATAATATTTATCAAATGTAAGCAACTTGTTAAAAAAGTTGCCTTTCTTCTCTTTTTTGTAAAAGAGCTATTGATTTTTATTTGTTTCGTAATATATTGCATGCATAATCAATTACAATTACAATTACAATTACAATTACAATTTTTAATGAAATCACAAACAGAACAGCTTGGAAAGGAAAAGAAGTTACCTCGTTATCTCGTTGCGCGGAAACTTCTTGTTGACTTAATATTGCAAGAGAAGTATCAAGTTAATGAAAGGATTCCTTCGGTCATAAAATTAGCAGAGCGCATTGGGGTCGGTCGTTTTCCGATTCAGCAAGCTGTAAAGATTTTGGAGAAAGAAGGGGTTTTGCGCAATGTTTTAGGAAGTGGTTGTTATGTCAAAAGGATTCCTGTTTTAGAAATAGAGCCGAAAGGGAATTCTGTATCTGGGGCATCGGTATTAGGGAAAAAAACATGGAATTACATTGTTTCTCCGGGGAATGTGGTATCGCCTAAAAAAATAAGAATTGGACTTTTTCCGGAGTTGCCGGAGCATATCCTTTTATGGAAAAAATTGTTTGCTCAATATATGAGTAAACACAAAACGATCAAAATTGAAATCGTTTCTCTAGATTTTCCGGCTTTGTTGTTTGACCATCGTATTTTTAAAAAGATAGATTTATTTCAAATTCCTATTTATCTTTTGCCTTTTTTTGCGGAATCAGGCCTTTTATTTGATTTAGATGAAATGGGCGGACTTCAATTATCCCCGGACGATTTTTATGATGGGATTTTACAAGCATCCAGTTATAAAAACAAAGTGTATGGTGTCCCCATCGTAACTTCTGTAATATGTCAATTTTATAATAAAAAATATGAAGATATTATAAAAGAGATTTTTCCAGTAAAAGGTTTTTGGGATTATATGGAAAAACTGGAAGCCCTTTCGAAGGAAATAAAAAGTAGGGATTATGACTTTCTTGTAACGAATACGGAGTCTTTATTTACACTGTCTATGTTGACTAAAGCAAAAGAAATGCCATCTTACGAAGATAAGAAAAAGTTTAACTCGCTTGATTTTATGAATTTTATTGATCGCTTTCAAAAATATTATACAAATAATCAAATTTTTGATTCTGAAATCGATTTCCCCGTGGCTTTGAATCGTTTCTTTAATGAAAAATCGGTTATTCTAACCGCAAGTACAAGCCCAATATCAGAATTTTTCGGGAATTGTCCTTTTCAATTAAAAACAATGTCGCAGATTATTGAACCCAAAGGCGCGCGGCGACTGGATGGAAACCTAAATGTTGTTTCAGCTTCAACGCCTTTCCCAGAAGAATGCCTTAGTATTTTGAAGTATTTTAGCCACTATGAAACACAATTATTCTTGGCTCAAAATGGGCGGTTAGTGGCCCACAAAAAAGCAAATAAATCTCTCGTTATGAAAAACTTTGATAAGGGGTCCATTGACGAGATATTGCGGTCCTTTGATCATACCAAAGTCATTAGTACAAAAGATCCTTATATCGAAGAGTATATCAGTACTATCGCAAATCATGAAATACAAAAATGGCAACAAAAAAAACTATCTAATCAAGAACTAATCTCTTCCTTAAAACGCAAAACTAATTTCTTCTACCGGAGTAAATTTCTAATTAATAATAATAATTTCAACGCTGTTCAATATCAAACGAATGCTTATTAAAAACATTTCTTGTTTTTTATAAGGTCCTAAATAGAATAAACACAAACCCAAAAATTAAAAAGGAGAAATCATGAAGAAGTTATCAAAAAGATCTTTTACACTGATTGAGTTGTTGGTCGTTATTGCGATTATAGCAATTCTTGCGAGTATGTTATTGCCGGCATTGCAGAAGGCGCGAGCCAAAGCGAAGGGGGTGAAGTGTCTTAATAATCAGAAACAGATAGGATTAGGTGTTATTTTATACAGCGGTGATTATAATGATTATCTTCCTCAAGCCGACGGGTACTATAGCTATTTATACTATCAGCGTAACAATTGGTGTTGTCAGATATCGGAATATGTTGGTTTACCGCAGGGCAAAAGTGATGGTACGGTAACACTCTATAAAACGTTTGCAAAGAGTAAAATTTTTATGTGTCCTTCGGAAAAGCAAGGTATAACATTATATGGAGTTTCAGGGGTTTGCAATTACTCTTATTTTGTTTGGGCGGGTATCAACTATAGTCCTTGTCCTGCTTATGTACAGACTTTTAAAATAAAAAAGCCTGCTGAAAACCCCGTATTAGCAGATTCTCCGATGCCGATGAGTGCGGATATTGGTTATGATATCCAAAGTTTATATTATATGGATCTTTGTAATCCGTGGAATAGTAGAGATACAGCAATTTCGGTTTTGCCGTATCGGCATGGTGGTGGGTTTGATGCTCTTTATGCGGATGGTCATGCTTCATTTACTAGACATCATGAGTTAAGTTGGAGTAGTTTTACGTATCAATAATACTTTATTTGTATTATCGTTTTTATTTCTTTTTTGTTTCAATCCAAAGGAATTAATGTGAATTGTTTTCAAAAATTAAAGAAAGGAACGTGGAGTGCTTTTGTGGTTTTATGTTGTATTACAACAGCATTATTTGCGGATACGATTTCTCTTACATCACCGCCGACAACAATTGTTGTTGAAAAAGACGCCCCAGCGTCGGTACGTTTTGCTGGCGGAGAGCTTCAAGCCTATCTGCAAAAAATAACGGGTAAAAAATTTGATATTATGTCTGTTCCGGCTGTGAATGCGGCTAATATTTTTCTTGGAAAATCAAGATATAGCGCACAGGCAAAAATAAATACCAGCAAATTAGCTGTGTATGGTTATATCATCAAAGCAGTTCATGGCAATTTATATATTTTAGGAAATGATTCGAAAGACAAGTCCAGCGAAAAGCTATTTGCATTACGGAAAGATTTAGATGGCTACTTCAGGGATGGTTGGCAATATTCTCTTGAAAAGTGGGATTTTGATATGGGAACCACCGTTGGTGTTTGGCGTTTTCTTGAGACCCTCGGCGTGCGTTGGCTTTTTCCTGGTGATTTAGGCGAGTGCCTTCCGAACAAAACTTCAATTGAAATTGCTGCTGATTTAGCGATTCAAAAAGCGCCGCATTTTAAATCGCGCGTTATCTACGGAAACAACTGGCCTAAAAAAGATAAGCCTAGCCAAATTTGGCATTATATCTACCCTGAAGAGGGAGAAGAATTACACTGGAGCGGTAATAATAACATGCTTTGGATTTTACGCCAGGGCGGCGCAAATAAATTTATTGCCATGAACCACCGCCCCCCTCGTCATCTCTGGTATAAGCGTTTCGGCAACTCACATCCGGAATATTTTGCTTTGCGCAATGATGGTAAACGCAATATCCCTAGCCAGACTCATGTTTCGCGTTTTTCGCTATGCTATTCAAGCAAGGGGATGTATGAAGAAACGATGAAGGATGTGGATGCCTTTTTCAGCGGAAAAAGACCAAACATAAGGGGAATTGGTGGCCATGGCTCATTTAAAAACAATAATGGCTGGATGGCTGAAGCCGCTTACGGAAATACGTTTTCGTTGTTGCCTCATGATACATATGCGCCTTGTACTTGTAAAGAATGTCAAAAACAAATTGATGAATCAAAACCTATCGCTGGACAACTTTCCAATTTAGTGTGGGGGTTTGTTAAAAAAGTGGCCGATGCGAATGCTAAAAAATTTCCCGGGGATTATTTTACCAATTTAGCCTACTCCGCTTACAGTTTGCCGCCGGACAATATTAAAAAATTGCCTGATAATGTCCTTGTCGTGCTTTGTATGAGCAATGCGAATAACGTTATCAGTGCGGTGAATCCCGAATATATGAAAAATATGTTCGCGTTATCCGATGAGTGGATGACGTACACAAATCACAAGCCAGCTTATTGGCTTCATTTTCTTTATCGCTGGAATCGGAGTCAACGAAAATATATCCCGATGCTTATTCCTACGCATTTGGGAAAATTTTTTAAGGAAATCGCGAAGCGCTCTGAAAATGTAAAAATTGAAGTAGACCGCAATTCAAGAACTTACGAATTTATCAATCGTTATGTGCTATATAAACTTATGTGGGATCCGCAGCTGGATGCGAAACAACTCCGCGATGACTTTATTTTACACTACTTCGGGCCAGAAGCATATGCTGAAATGAAAAAATTGCTCGGCGAGGTTGAACAAGATTGTATGAAAATAGCGGCTTCTAATGCCAGTAATTATACTGTCTATACCGAATATTTTAACAGGGAGGCTCTTAATCGTTATAAAACGCAGATGAATACCGCAATTAAAATGATCAAAGAGCCGATGTCACTCAAACGGGCGACTCTTTTTCAAAAATTCTTCTTCGGAGCAATGGAAATTGGATTAAATAACTTCGAGAAAAAATTCAAGGGGGCTTTGAAATCAAATATTCTTATCTGCACCAAAACAAAAGATAAAATAACATTGGATGGCGAATTTACCGAACAGGCTTGGCAAGATGTTCCGAAATGGGACTTTTATCAAAATGTAACTGCTTCAAAAATGGAAATGGCTAATGTTAAGTTGCTGTATGATAATGACTATTTGTATTTTGCATTCAACTTACAGGACCTGAATCGAGCAAAACATGCACAAAACAATCGCTTCGGCGATATCGGAATTTGTCTGGACTCTAATAGTGATAAGAATAGTTATTATAAAGTCCAGTTATTCAGCAATGGCAAAATGCAGGATATGCTTTATCAGGGCGATGGCGAACCACCGCATGAAGCGTGGGAAAGCCATGCAAAATACGCCATAAAATTATTAAAGGATGCGTGGCAAGCTGAAGTCGCAATCCCACGAAAAAGACTGGGCGTAAACCAAAATATTCCCCCGAAAAAGTGGCGAATAAACTTGTACTATAATATGGCTGCGCCTCCGCGGCAGGGGCGGTGTTTCCATAGCTCTACCAGCTCTATTATGATCGGTGACTTTAATCAGCCGGGCTTGTTTTCAGGTCTTGCGTTTGCTCACTATCAACAACGATTCAATCTGCTACCAAACGCCTCTTTCGAAAATGGCCAAGACAACAAATTAACGAGTTGGAAAATGGGGGATGGCGGCAAACAATTAAAAACAGAAAAAGCGATCGACGGCAATGCCGTCATAAGCCTAATTAGAACCAAAAAAGACTTTCATGGCGCGGCGCAGAGTGTTAAATTTTCTGTGAAACCTGGAGTCTTTTTTGAATATATGGGAAAACATCAAGGAACAAGCGGCAGAGTGGCTCTGTTTTTCTACGATAAAAATGGAAAAGGCATTCCGAATACGGCATTATCAACTTATGTAAGCGGGTTTTCGAATTGGAAATCATTCAGAATCAGCGGGGCTATTCCAGAAAAAGCGACAGCCGTCATAGCCGAACTACGCTGCTGGAGTTATCAAAAACCGATCTTGTTTGATGATGTCAAATTCGTCAGTGAAAAATAAAATAGGGACCAATGATATGCAAATGAAATTAGTAGCCATGCTTTTTGTTGTGTGTGTGGGGGTGTTACTTCAAGCGGAATTACTTGATCAAACAGGCGCCCC
>JBAYAV010000173.1:0-6563 GCA_041669565.1 Lentisphaeria bacterium | reverse complement strand
GTTTTTCATAAAACGCGTTTAAAAGGCATTTCGGATGCTGCTATAGAGCGTTTGTCTCAAGCGTCCTCACTTAGCGTTCGAAAAATGGCTGCACGCTGGAAAAAAACGTCTTAATAATAGATTATTTATAAAATGATGGTGTTGTAATGATCATTGTTTTTTCATGTATACAAAAAGGAAAGGAGTGAAAAATGGCTACGAAGAAAAAAATTGCCAACACGCCGTTGAGTTTCGTAGAAATTGTGATGAGAGCGGATGCGGAAACAATAAAGGCCGCATTGGAAGCTCGGGTAAAAGTAGATGGCCTTCTTGCTGAGCGCGAAGCCGCATATCTTAAAATTGCTGAATTAGAAACCCAAGTTGATCAATTAATGGGCGACGAAAAAGTATTCGTGTTTCCAGCACCGCCGATGCCGGTTGCTGCTTATACAAATTCAGCCCATTCTGTCAGCAGTAAAAGAACTGCAGCGACTCCCGCGAAGCAAGTGCTGGGGAAAAAAGAATCACCGGTTCCAGAAACGCATCCGTCTCCTGAACCCAACAACTAGGTCGTCTTTTTTAGAATTTTTTTATTCTAATCCGTAATGAATATCGAAAACCATATTCAAATTATAGATTTGCTTGCGAAACGAGAAGCGGAATTTATGAAGATTCGCGCATTAGAAGATGCGGTATGCAATCTTTTAGGCGGGGCTCATTTTCCATTTCCCAGCGGGCCGGCAAAACAGCTTTCTCAAGAGAAAGTAAAGAAGGATACTAAGACTGCAGTTTTAGCATCGGAATCTGTTCCGAACAAACCTGCGGTTGTGGAGTTTTTGCGCCCGCTTCATCTTCCAGGCGAGAACGCCTATCATCTTTTCTATATCGATGAAAGCGGCCAAAAAATGGACAGCTTTCAAAATGATCGAGAATTAATACTGGATATTCTGGCTTTACAAAATAGCGAATTTTATGTCCATAAAATGGAAACCGTGTTTTTTGAAAATATCGAAAAATGGCAATGCGTAGAAGTCCTTTTTGATTATGAGGAAGAAACGAAATGAACTTTATGCAAATAAAAAAAGAGAGCCCCCTTCATGCTTGGCTTGAAATAGTACGACCGCCGGATTTACTTACCATCCCAGGAGATTTTTTGGCCGGCATGGCGGTCACCGCTGTTTTAACCGGGGTTTTTCCAGCGGGCTGGCGCATTTTTCCAGGAATATTATCGGTGCTCTGCCTTTATGTATTTGGTGTAATCAACAATGATATCTGCGATGAAACAAAAGATCATTTTAAACATCCCGAACGGCCGATTCCGAGCAAAAGAATTTCGATTCGTGATGCCATGATCGCGGATTTGACTTTTCTGATATGCGGTATCTTTTTTGCCTTTGTGTGTGGTCATCGGCCGTTTATTTGCGCTGTTATTTTGGTTGCTATGATTTTTGTTTACAATAGCACCCTCAAGAGAAAACTAGAAACAAGTATCGTGGGTATTGGATTTTGCCGGGGTCTTGGTTTTCTAATGGGAGCTAGTTTAGTGGGCTGGCATGTTGGCGTTTTGCCGGTTTTTCTAAGCCTGGCAGCTTATTTTGGCATCGTTACATGGATTATTAACAACGTGGAACGTTATCAAATCCCGGACAAGATTGTTTTTTTGCCAGCACTCGTTCTTTTTAGCGGGTGGATTCTGACAACTCCCTTTTTGATGCTATGTGGCGAACTCCGTTTTAAAATGCTGGGTGTTTCAGTTATGGCATTGTTTATCAGCATGATTTTGATTTTTAATGCCGCATTGCAAGTTTTTAATCACTCGGTAGATATGCGTCAAATGCACAAGTACATACGAACCCTTGTTTTGGCAATTATGCCATGGCAGGCATGCTGGATTATTTTATCCGTTGGGTACTGGAAAATATCCATGTCGACTACAGCCATTTTACTCATGATAATTTTCCCCATTATTTCCTTGGTTTTACTTCATAAAAACAAGGAATATTAAATCGATTATGATACAAGTTTTCAATAAGTAGGAATGATATAAAATGTTGGTATTAGGAATTGAAAGCAGCTGTGATGAAACAGCCGCGTCTATTGTGCGCGATGGGCATGAAGTATTGTCTAGTGTGATTTCATCTCAGATTAAATTGCATGCTGGGTATGGCGGTGTTATACCAGAATTGGCGGCACGCGAACATTTGAAAAATATTTTAACAGTTGTGCGGACTTCCTTAACGGAAGCGGATATTTCTCTTGATGATATAGGCGGTATGGCAGTAACGAGCTATCCCGGGTTAATTCCAGCACTGCTGGTAGGAAACACATTCAGCAAAGGCCTCGCGGCGAGTCGGCATTATCCACTCATTGGCATTAATCATTTTGAAGCGCATATGTATGGTGCTTTTATAGATCATCCGGAGTTGTTAACGCCGGAGCATTTTCCCATTATAGCGCTTGTGGTTTCAGGGGGACATACTGCAATTGTTTGTTTGGAAGCCAATGGCCAAGCGCGTATTTTAGGCCGTACTTTGGATGATGCTGCCGGCGAGGCGCTTGACAAAGCAGCGAAGATTTTAGGCCTGGAATATCCTGGTGGCCCAATTATTGATCGTTTAGCGAAGAATGGCAATACGAAAGCGTATCATTTTCCGCGCGGGTTAATGGGCGGAAGTGGTCGGCCGATAGCGCCGGAGCATCGATTTGATTTTAGTTTTAGCGGCGTAAAAACAGCCATGTTGTATGCGGTGAAGAATCGTGAATTAACCGATTCAGAGTTATCGGATGTTGTTGCGAGTTATCAAGCGGCGATTATGCAGGTATTAGTAAAGAAAACGATACGTGCAGCGCGTGAAGTTCATGCGAAATTAATATGTTTAAGCGGTGGTGTTGCCTGCAATAGTTATTTGCGTCACATCATGGCGGAAGCGGCTGAAAAGATCCATTGTGACTTTGTTTTAACGCCGCCTAAATATTGTACGGATAATGCTGCGATGGTTAGTGGGTTAGGTTGGCATTTTTTACGTCGTGGAATGGATGGAGGTTTAACTCAGCCGGTGAGTGCGCGGCTGCCGGCGGATTTGGGAATTTTCCCGTTTGCGCCTTTTGCCCCTGAAGACTTTTAGTTTTTTTTGTGAGGAGTTTATAAGATGAATGATAAAGATTTTGATTTAAGAGACTTGTCTGTTTTTACAGAAAATAATTATTTATCAGCATTACCAGCAATTATGAATGGCCTTTGTCTTGCTTTCAAGCATTGTTTGCACAATAATAGTGCTTATCAGGATTTGCTTGAGGAAGAAATAGACGGCAATAATTCCGCAAAAAAATATTTACAGCAGTGTAAACAGCTCACTTCTTTAATGCAGAATTTATTACAGCAGACGCATCAAGATCTTATTTTGAAAGAAAATGAAGAGCGTCTTGGGTTACATGGGATCATTAGCGGTGTTGTTTCGCGTTATGAGAAGATTATGCAGAAAGACCAGAAAATTGAAACCGATGTAGACGACAATTTATTCATTCAGGGGAATGTCTATCAAATTCAAGAAATGCTTTATCGGTATCTTGATAATGATATTCAAGAAAACAAATCGTGGTATATTTCTGGGCATTATGTCAATTTAACCAGTGTTGATTTAAAACAGCTACATTCCAATCTTCCAGCGGGAATGTATGCAATGCTTGCTATTTTACGAGATAAAATCATCACCGAAATTCCTTCCGGATTTTATGATATTTCAGAAGAATGGGCAAGTCGTAATATCGACACTTCTGAGCTAATGCAACTTTTGTATTGGAGTGGTGTTGCCGATTCGTATAATGGCTGTGTTCTTGAAAAAAAGACGAAAGAGCATTCCGAGATTATTATTTTACTTCCCATGCTTGAAGGCTGGAAAGCCAAAACAAAGGACTACTCGGAACACCATTTTAATGATTCTCCGAAAACAATTCTGTTGGTCGATGATGAAGATATGATTTGGGATGTCATCAATGATATGCTGCAGGACATGGGCTATCAGGTGATTTTGGCTGGCAACGGTATCGAAGCCGTTGAAATTTATGAAAACAATCCACATATGATTGATTTAGTATTGCTCGATATGATTATGCCGAAAATGGGCGGGCAAGAAGCTTTTATGAAATTGAAAAAGATAGACCCGAATGTAAATGTGCTGCTTTCTAGCGGTTACGTTTCTGGCGAAGAAGTCGCCGATGTGCTGAATGCCGGCGCAAAAGGCTTTTTGAAAAAGCCGTATCGTATGGCCGATTTGGCTAAAAAAATAAAAGAAATTATTGAAGATCAATAACGATACAAGATCTTTCTAATAAAAAATGATTGAGGAATTTAGAATGAAACAAAAAGTTAAAAGCAATGATGGCATGCGCTTAGCGAAGTACATGGCAATGTCTGGTGTGGCATCGCGCCGAAAATGCGAAGAAATTATTCTAGAAGGACGCGTTTCCGTAAACGGTAAAGCGATTCTGACTCCAGTTCAACTCGTCCAGGCGGGTCATGATACCGTAACTTTGGATGGTCACACCCTTGAAGTTTGTGATAAAATTTATCTGATGCTGAATAAGCCAGCAGGGTATACATGCTCAGCTATGGATGTCCATGCCGAGAGACTCGTTTATGAATTGCTTCCCAAAAAGCTGGGACGGCTTTTTTCTATTGGGCGGCTTGATCGCGATAGCGATGGTTTGCTTATTATGACGAATGATGGTGCTTTTACTCAAAACATCAGTCATCCATCTCATGGTGTCGAAAAAACGTATGTGGTAGACTGTGAAGGCTGCCTGAGTGGTGAACAGCGCCGGAAGATGCTTGACGGCATTCATGATGAGGGCGAATTTTTAAAACCAAACAGTGTTATTGAAAAACATTACTTACGCAGTCATACAGAGATTGAAATCATTTTAGAAGAGGGCAAAAAACGCGAAGTGCGTCGACTTTGCAAAGCGGTTGGTTTAGAGATTAATCGCTTGACGCGCACGCATTATGGGACTTTAGAGCTGGGCAATTTAGCATCGGGAAAATGGCGTAATCTGAAACCGCAGGAAATTTCTGAGTTACTTGCAAACACGAAAAAAAAATAGCTTTTTTAAAAAAAGTATAAAAGCAGTGACGAGTTTGATGTTAAAGTATTTTGGAGAATTGCAGCATTTTAATGTATCAGTTCTATCGTTGCTCTGCGCTTGTTTAGACTGCGGAGGAACTTTATGGAAAAATCTTATTGGAACAAAGATATGGGAAGAAAATTATCGATTTGTCATGTCATTACCCGAATGATTATTGGCGGTGCTCAGGAAAACACGCTTTTAACGATAATAGGGCATTTGGAAAAGGGACACAAGGTCACTCTTATTACGGGTCCGACTGAGGGTCCGGAGGGAAAATTGCTCGAGAAGTCATGCCCGAAAGATTTGACGATTATCGAATTGCCCAGTTTAATTCGTTCCATAAATCCTCTAAAAGATTTGCAGGCCTATTTTCAGTTAAAGGCGATCTTTAAGAAAAACAAGTTTGATGTTGTGCATACCCATGCATCGAAAGCCGGAATTTTAGGCCGGATCGCGGCACGGCATGCGGGTGTTCCTGTTGTTGTGCATACCGTGCACGGCCAAGCATTTCATCCTTATCAAGCGTGGTATAAAAACAAGCTTTATATTTTTACTGAAAAACTTGCTGCGCGATATTGTGATCGTATTTATGCCGTAGCTCAGGCGATGATTGATCAGTGCGTGGCAGCTGGTGTGGCAAAACCTGAAAAATACAAAGTCGTATACAGTGGCATGCGTTTAAATGACTTTATCAATCAAAAGCCGGAACCAGAATTACGGCAGAAACTAGGAATTCCGACGGACTGTTTTGTGATTGGAAAGATTGCGCGTTTATTTGAGCTGAAAGGGCATGACTGTCTCATTGAAAGTGCTCGAATTATTGTGCAAAAAGTACCGAATGTTCGTTTCTTATTGGTTGGTGATGGCAATTTACGAACGTTGTTAGAGGAAAAAATAAAAAATTATAAATTAGAGAAGTATTTTGTCTTTGCGGGGCTTGTTGCGCCGTCTGAGGTTTGTCGTTATACTGCATTAATGGATGTTTTAGCACATTTATCATTACGGGAGGGGTTACCGCGAACAGCGGTGCAGGCCTTAGCGTCTTCCATTCCGGTTGTTGCTTATCCGTTGGATGGCACTCCTGAAGTTGTGTTCGATCACAAAACGGGCTTGTTATGCCCACCAGAGGATATTGCAAAAATTGCCGATGCGTTGATTTATTTACTGGAACACGAAGAGATCCGCAAAGAATACGGGAGAGCGGGTCAAAAACTTGTTCGTGATTTATTTGACTGGCATCGCATGGCGGATATTTTAGAACAAGAATATAGAAAAGAATTAGAGGAAAAAAGAAAAAAATAATCCCATTGGGAATTCTTATTAGCGTGTTTTTAGGTTTTTTCCAAAACAGCAGAATTTTTTAAAAATTTTAACTGAGTTGTAATAATGAGTGAAATTAAAATATTATCTGCCGAGATTGCCGGTCGGATCGCCGCTGGTGAAGTTATTGAACGGCCAGC
>JBAYAV010000172.1:0-6607 GCA_041669565.1 Lentisphaeria bacterium | reverse complement strand
CATCGGAAAGCACAATCCACTGCGTTTGCCGTGTCACCCCCGGTTTGGGTCCCATCTGCGCTTTATTCTTTTCATGCAAACGATTCACCAGGGTTGATTTTCCAATATTTGGGATTCCAACAATCATCAGCCGAACCGGCCGCATCAGCGGACGCGTTGCGCCACGCTTTTTCCGCGCTTCAATCACCATATGCCGCCAAATCTGCGTAAGTCCCCGCACATTACCGACCTTCTGAGAATCCAGAAAAAAAGTCTGGATGCCCTTTTGCTGATACCACGCATCCCATTTCTTGGACACCTGCGGGTCCGCCAAATCCGATTTATTCACCACCATTAAGAAAGGCTTGTCATCCAACAATCGCCGCAAAATTGGGTTTCGCGTTGCCAATGGCGCCCGCGCATCCACGAGTTCCACCACCAAATCAACCAGCCGCAAGGCCTCCTGCATTTGACGCCCCGCCTTCAACATATGCCCCGGGTACCACCCCGTCATCGGTAAACGATTAAAATATTCATTATCAAGTATCACAATCAGTATCCTCCAATTCCTTATCAACAGAAACACGAAAACCATTCGCACAGCCCAAGCAACTTAATGACGGAAGCTGCGTCCACGGTTCCGTTTGAGGAATCCCGATCGTCCAATCATCCCCTAAACACTGCCGCATCCACGAACAAGCATCCAAAATTCCAACAATATCCCAATGCCAACAATCCTTTTTGCGATTGCAATGAATGCCGTCGCAACAAAGTCCGGGGTACATCCCGCCATCAATAACAAGACTCCCCCGCAAAGAAACACCCGCCAACTGGCGAATCGTCCGACGAAAAAATTTCTGCGTAATTTTACTCTCCCAGCAAGGACAGCCATCAATACTGCGCAGAGCCTGACGCGGCAACTTTAAATCCGATAAATGCAAAATCACCCTCGGATTTTCACCCAACTCCTGCAACTGAGATCCAACCACGCCCTTTTTGGCTTCGATAATCAAACGCACATAGCGGTCATCCGCCACCGCGGCCGTCTGTTGCAAAAGCGGCGAACTCCAGGCAAAATAAGCCCCAAAACGATATTCTCGCGCTACCGGCTGAACCGCCTCTTTCCCCGTAACTTCAGCCACCGTTCGGGTTATCCGTAATTGTGCGGGTTCATTTTTCAACGTCAGACTTCCGGCAACCGTATCGCCTTCCAACCCATTTTGCCAACGCCAAAGGTCATTGCCTAATCCGAATTCCACCATAAAACCATCCGCACGAATAAAAACAACCGCCAGTGGCTGCGGCGAAAAATGCAATTCGGCATCCGCATCCAATTTTACCAAACTCATACGAATCGTGCCGTCATCTGCTAAAATCACCAACCGCACCGCCGTCCATTTTCCCGGCAATTCAACCGATCCCAACTGCAGCTGATGCGCCAGTTCGGCACCCGCATGCCAGCGGATATCATGAGTTACTCGAGCCGTATTTCCTGCATAACGGATCGTCTGTAAATAAATATTTTCCGCCCCAAATGGGAAATGGCCCCGCGATTGAAAAACCGCCGCACCGCCTTTGCGGAAAACCCGCGCCTTATCCATTACGAGGAGCTCTTCGGTCATATCATCCTGTGCTCGGGCATAATTCCTTAAAACACAAGAGCCCGACTGCTCCAACCGTAATGGCCCCCCAGCTATTGCTGTGTCATGCCAACAGGACCAACCCGCAGACGTATGACAAATTTCTGTTTCTGCATTATTTTTAAAATTCATAAATTTTTCTTAAAATAAAATTTTCGACAACCATCAAGATAAAACCGGCATCGGTTTTATCGCTCGGTATTTCGGAACAAAGGGATGCACAAAAGCATCATAAAAATCAAATACATGATCAAAGTCCGAGATAGAATCATCCCGACTAACGCCTAATAACTTCCCCTTTACCATATTAAAGACAAGGTTCCCAAAATCATTTGTTGTCTTTATATTCCACGCATTCAACACATCAATTGCCATACAGCCATACTGCCCCAACAGTAGCTGACGCATCCCATCCAACAACAATACCCCAGAAATATGCTTCAATTCATGATTACGACTCTTCCGCTGCATTTCCTGACTCGTTATCTGCACGGCACGCGAAACAAAATCGTACGCCGCCGATGGATAACGCGCATCTTCCGCTATAATTTTCTGCAGGATTTCATCCCGACTTTTGACCAGCTCCATAAATCACCCCAAACGACTCCGAATTTTATCTGCGAGTTCATTCATTTCTTCATCATTGTCATATTTTTTCTTCGGCGCAAAATAAATATTGTCATCGGTTGTAAAACGTGGAATTACATGCAAATGCACATGCGGCACTTCCTGCCCCGCGCAGCTGCCGTTGTTCAACAGAAGATTAAACCCATCTGCACCAGTTGAATGCATCACCGCTGCCGCAATTTCTGGAGCTTTCTCAATTAACGCATCCAGATATTCTTTCGGCAGGGTCGTAATGCTGTGACAATGCACTTTTGGTATCAGCAAAGCATGCCCCAGATTAAACGGCGCGATATCCAAAAAAACAAAGATCTTATCATCTTCATATAATTTACAGCACGGCAACTCGCCCTTGATTATTTTGCAAAACACACAATTATCTACTAATTTCATCTTTTCCTCCTCCTTTATCAATCTACATTATAATAATATTTTTATTTATTTATTAAGGCTCATTATTCCATCAAACGCCACGATCTACAACAGCGTCTATATCCAGTTTCGGAATGTGTAGCTGATCCTTCGCGTCCAAGTAGTATACCACAGATTCCCCTTTTTTCACATCCTCACACACCGGCGCTTCATCCGGATAACCAACTGCCACAATGTACAGAACCTGCATATTCTCTTGTAGCGTCAAAATCTGCTTCACATTCTCATGCTGCACCCACCCAATCCAACAGCAGCCCAATCCAAGACTGCTTGCCGTCAGCAGCATATTTTCAATGGCGGCTCCCGCATCCGCATATACATGGCATCCCGCCTTTTCAGGGCCCAGAACAGCCACAAAAGTCAGCGGGGCATTCTTTCCCCACGTCGGCGTTCTGCGCGGGGTTACCGCACCACCCCAACGCGTTTCCCTAAAAACGCGTTCAACAATGCCCGAATCCTGAAGAATCCGAAATCTCAACTGCTGCCTATTGGCTGCAGATGGCGCCAGCCGCGCCGCATCCACCATCTTAATCAGGTCTTCTTTCTTAACTTGTATCTGCTTAAAAAAGCGAATCGTTCTGCGCTGTTTAATCCCTTCTGCCATATTCATGAGGTCCTCCTGCATTCCGATTCCATTGCCGTCGTTCCTAAAAAACCAAAAAAAGCGCTATTATGTTATAATATATTAGCAATTCCAAATTGAAACAATATATTTAGACAGTTTTTCACCTATTATTCATATTTACCGTAAAATTATGACAGAACATAAACTTTCATTTGATTTAGTAGACTTGCCTTCGGAAGGGATAACTCTTACCGGCGAAGTCTTTTTTGCCGATCTCGAAATTGAAAAAGAGCCGCGCATTTTCTACCCCAACCCCATCCACTACGAATTACATTTCGCACCCGTGAACAGTGACGACCTCCTCCTGACGGGGAAGCTATCATCCGAAATGGCCATGATCTGCGACCGATGCGAAGTAAAAGCGCCCTTTTTTCTTACAGTAAATAACGTCTGTCATGAATACGAAGATGCATTTGGCAAGCCTCTCGATTTGACTGCAGACATTCGAGAGGATATATTATTAAACTTGCCGCAACATTTTTTATGCCGCGAAGACTGTAAAGGCCTGTGCCCTTTCTGCGGAATCAATTTGAATACAAGCACTTGCAACTGCAATAACAAACTAGAGAATAAAAGCGAAGAGGTCATCGCAGAAAACCCCTTTCAGCAATTAGACAAACTAAAATTTTAATTTTAAAATTTTTATTTACGAAACTAAAAATTCTGGAGAAAGAAAAATGGCTGTTCAACAAAGTAAATTGAGCAAATCTCGTGTCCGTATCCGCAAAGCAGCGAAGCGCTATAAGGGCGTTCAAGAGACTGTTTGCACAAAATGTGGCGCACCGTGCCTTCCGCATCGCGTATGCAAAGCCTGTGGCTACTACGGCGACAAGCAAGTTTTAAATGTAAAATCTGAAAGCTAAGCTGATGGCCGCAATTCCAATAGCGGTGGATGTTATGGGCGGAGATTTTGCTCCATCCGCAATTCTTGAGGGCATCTCTGAAGCGTTAGATACGTTCGGAGATGCTTATCATTTATTATTGGCAGGAGATCAGAAAAAGATTGAGACCGAATTAAAGAGGCTTCAAAAATTTGGCGATCCTCGCTTAGAGATTGTGCATGCCTCTCAAGTTATAGAAATGGGCGAGCATCCCGCGAAAGCCGTTCGTAGCAAACGCGATTCTTCCATTAATGTCGCCGCAAATTTAGTCAAGCAAAAACGCGCTAGAGGTCTCTTCAGTGCCGGTAATACTGGTGCTGCAGTGGGATCATCCTATTTAAAATGGCGTATGCTTCCCGGTATTGAACGTCCCGGCATTGCCACGGTACTCCCTTCGGAAACCGGGCATTTTCTGCTCATGGATTCCGGTGCCACTGTAGACTGCAATTCTGCCAATTTGGTCCAGTTCGCCGTCATGGGCGATATCTATGCAAAACGGATTCTAAAAAAAGAATCCCCACGCATCGGGCTGCTCTGCAATGGCACAGAAGATGAAAAGGGAAACCGGCTCATTGCAGAAACATTTCCACTGCTCAAAGAAATCGAAGAGCTGAACTTTATCGGTAATGTAGAAGGTCATGATTTGTTTGCCGGCAATGTGGACGTTGTCATTTGCGATGGTTTCGTCGGAAACATCGTCCTTAAAACTTGTGAACAGCTCTCTAAAATGTTCACAAATATGGTAAAACAGCAGATCATGAGCAAAACAATCTGGAAAATCGGCGGTCTGCTCGCTAAAGGCGCTTTCGCGGATCTGCGCAAAAAAACCGACGCTTCGGAATTCGGCGGCGCGCCACTACTCGGCGTTCAGGGAATCTGCGTTATCGGACACGGCAATTCAAAGGCTAAATCCGTTTGCAACGGCATTAAAGCAGTTGGCGATTTAATCCAGATGAATGTGAATGAAACGATTATTGAACAAATTCATCAATACGGACTCGAAAGCATCCGATAAACCTTTCTAGACAGCAAAGATTCTTATAAAAAAAGAGCCTATCTATTCTTTTAATCTCATTTTAGATATCAGCGCAAGGGCCATGGCAAAAACCGTGAAACGCTGGAATTTTCACAAAAAACATCAAAAAAACACAAAACAAAAACCGTTTTTTTGATACAGCCTCAAATCATAATGATTACCATTCGCCACTTCTTTTCATCCCCTCCTACCTACCCGAGAGGAAAATTATGGACAAAAAAATATCTTTAATGTTTGCCGGCCAAGGAGCACAAATTCCAGGCATGGGCAGCGATCTCTATCAAAAATACCCCGAAGCAAAAAAAATCTTCGATGCCGCAGATCAGCTCAGCCCCACAAATAAAATGACAGACCTGTGCTTCTTTTCGCCAGCCGAAAAACTGACAGACTGCGCAAACTGCCAGCCCGCAATCTTCACAATGTCGATCGCCTGCTATACCGCTCTACAAGCCATCTTTCCTTTTCAGCCTTATGCCGCAGCCGGCCTTAGCCTGGGAGAATATGGCGCACTTACAGCAGCAAATGCGCTTTCATTCAAAGACACTTTCCACCTTGTTTCTACCCGCGGAATGCTGATGGATCAGTGCTGTCACGAAAATGCGGGACGAATGGCGGCCATTCTCGGCCAAAGCGAAGAAGAAGTCCGCAAACTTTGCACAGAATTTGATATCGATATTGCAAATCTGAATTGCCCCGGACAAATTATTATCAGCGGCAAAGCCGAAAACCTCGCCCGGTTGGAAGCATCCCTAACCCCAGAAAGCCCGCATGTCGTTTTTCTCGAAGTCGCCGGCGCTTATCATTCACATTTAATGCAACCAGCTGCAAATAAATTTCAGACAGAAATCCAGCATTATACAATCCAAAAACCAACCTGCAAACTCGCCCAAAACCGCTGCGGTCAATTTGTCTCAGACCCCACACAAATCAAAAAAAACCTCGTGCAACAAATCTCAAATAGCGTGCTCTGGGAAAAATGCCTCCGACAATTAATGGCCGAATCCGATATCCTGATTGAATTCGGACCCGGTAAAATTCTTACCGGTATGTGCCGACGCATGAACCGCAAATTTCCAGTCTTTTCAATCCATTCCGCACAAAGCCTGGAAGAAACAGTGAAGGAATTAAAATCATGAAAAAATTTTTAAATCAGACTGTTTTTATTACCGGCGCAAGCCGCGGTATCGGCCTGGGCATTGCCCGTAAATTTGCCTCCGAAGGCGCAAATATCGCCATTATCAGCACTCAGCTTATAAACTCGGTCAAAGTGGCCGCACAATTATCCGAAGAATTTCATTGCAACGCCATCGGTTGCCAGTGCAATGTTGCCAATAAAGACGACGTCGATTCCACCGTCAAAACCGTCCTTGAAAAATATGGCAAAATCGAT
>JBAYAV010000171.1:0-6607 GCA_041669565.1 Lentisphaeria bacterium | reverse complement strand
CATGTTTTATATAAACTTTGCCAGTTTTTTTATTTTTAGTTTTTTTCTCACATATAAACATATTAAAAACCTTCTTTTATGTTATTATGTAATATAATTCATAAAACAAAAAATTCAAGAGCTAGGTAAATAATATATATATTTTAGGGGTCTACACTTTTTGATATTTCGTGCGTGGACAGCCAGAATTGATGATGATGCTCCTAAGGGAAATATTTTTTAAAAAATTCCAAAGGTAAGATATAAAGGGCAACTTGGGTTAACTTCGGAGTCCATATACTGTTTCTACAGGAATAACGATTGTCCTTTTCCTGTGAAGAAATATTTTTAATATTTGCAATAAATGAAATTTAAAACCCGCAAAACAATATTTGTTTTGCGGGTTTTTTGGTTTATAGGTCTCGTCTTGTCCGCCTGAAGTCGGTATACTGTTGCATAAAATAGAACACGATGTTTATTATTTATTTTTTTGTTTCGATGTCTTCGAAAAGATTGTATTGAAAGAAGCAATAAGAATTGTGTGAAATATGCGTATGGCATTCTTTCATGATCCTAGTGGAAAAGGGGGAGTTTTGGGGATGAGTGGATAAGAATATTGATATTTCCTAATTGTTGTAGGCGATGTTTTGCTTTGCAAGATGAAAATTTTTATAGAAATGAAAGTAGTTCTAACATAATTTCCTGTGATAATTGTCTTTCCTTTTTGTTTTTCCCGCTTTGCCTGCAATCTTATAGAGTACAACGAGTTTTTTTATATACGATATTTCAAGTAAAGTTGATTTTGGGGCCAAGGCTTCTCTAAAAAGTAAAAGGAAGCCTTTTGTTCGTATGGAGTTTGTTGAAATAAATCCAGTCACTGCTTTGCCGCTGGGCTCATCTCTAATGGGATCTATTTTTTCCCTAAATATTTCAGCGCGGTACTTTTTTAACGGTGCATCCGAAAATCCAATGGGTAAAAAAATATTTAAGGCGAGAAAAACTTATTTTTGATTTTTTTATTGTTGATATTTTGGTAAGCTTGTTGGAAAACTCGCTTTTATGGTATATAATAAGGGGTTATATATAAAGAATCTAAAATATTTTGAACGTGCATTAGGAATGGTTTTTAAATGGCTGTTAAAAATAAAATAATACCTCGTATAGAATTTGAAACGAACTCTCCGGTGCCATTGTATTATCAGCTTTCAACAGGCATACAGAAATATTTACGCAAACATCGTTTTGCGGCTGGTGCTGCATTAATATCAGAACGGGCTTTGGCGGATTGTTTGAAGTTAAGCCGGAATACTGTTCGCAAAGCTTATTCTAGTTTGCAGGAGGAAGAAGTTATTGAGCGTTTGCCTGGCGGTAGAAATATTTATATTACAAAGAAATTTGAAGAATCGTATGGTCAGGAATCCTATCCGACGATTGGTTTAGTTTTATGTGATAAAATGGCGTGGCTGATCCGAAATCAAAAATTTGAAGTATTGGATTATGTTTCAGGAGTTATTGATACAGCCGGCGAATTTGGATTTGCGGCAACGGTAATCCCTTTGCCGCCTGTAAATGAATCGCCGACAAAGTTGCGGGCATGGTTTGATGATATGCGTGGATATTTAAGTGGCTTAATTTATCTTGGCGATCGTGAAGGCGAATATCATGATAAGGCTTTTCAAGTAATGTTAGCAGAAACATCAATTCCACAAGTTTTTGTTGGGGGAAAGTCTCAATTAGAACATGTTGGTTCCGTTACCGTTGATGCGGTATCCGGGATGGTGTCGGCGATTGAATATTTACTTGAATTGCAGCATAAAAAGATTGGTCTTGTTTTTAAAAAAGTTCCCAAACGGCGTTATATGCAACTACAAAGTTTTCACCGTTACGATGATGCGCTAGAAGCCATGAACAAATGTAATGTTGAAGTTTGTCCAGAATATGTAATTAATGACTTTCAAGATATTGCATCGCTGGAGAAAAAAATCACAAAAATACTGCGACTCAAAAATCGTCCGAGCGCATTTTTGTGTTTTAATGATTGGGTTGCGATGCAGGTTATTGAAATCTGCAAAAAACTGAACTTAAATGTTCCTGATGATATATCTGTAATCGGGTATGACGATAATTATTTGGCGGCAGAATTCAATCCCCCGTTGACAACAATCAAGCACCCACGGTACTTGTTGGGCAAAAACGCCGTAAAAATGATTGCTGAAAGCCGTCGCTTACAGGTGCCGGTAATCCAATTAAACGCAGTTTTGCCAACAAATTTGATCATCAGGGGGTGTACTGCTGCAAAACGAGAAAATGTCCCTGTGATAATGACGGAATAAAATTTATATTGCAATGCCATGGCACGTTTCGCAAACGTTTTGGCGTGATGTTTAGAAGTCTGCTGCGGAGATACTTTATAATTTTTTGCTCTCGTTTAAAGATAGGGGGCTGTTTTCTCTTTTGCTATCCTGCTTGACGTTGTCTTTCGCCTTTTTTTTTGCGGATTTTCTGGTTGTATGACTCGTCTTATTCACCTGAAGTCAGTATAACTGCTGCATAAAACAGAACATCATCTTTATTATTTACAATTTATTCGTATCGATGTTTATGAAAATATTGTATTGAAAGAAGCAATAAGAATCGTGTAAAATAATACCTACGGCATCCTTTCAGGATCCTAGGAGAAAAGGGGAATATCGATTCTTCCTGATTGTTGTAGGCGATGTCTTGCTTTGCGAGATCAAACTTTTTATAGGAAGAGAGTTGTTCGATCACGATTTTTTGTGATGATCGTCTTGCTTTTGTTTTGTCAGTTTTTTATTAAATGGAGGCAAAGACTGGTGTTGAATTGACATCCGGTTCAGGAAGTGCTTTTTGAATTAAATTGCAGAAGTAGAAAAGATGCTGGCTGCGCTATTTTAATTTTGAAACGGTTGTTTGAAACATCAACTATTTCCCCCGTTTTGCCTGCAATCTTATGGAATACAACGGGTTGTTTTATATATGAAATTTTAAGTAACGTTGATTCTGGGGCCAAGGCCTCCCTGAAAAGTAAAAGAAAGCCTTTTGTTCCCATGGAGTTCGTCGAAATAAACCCAGTCAGGGCTTTCCCGTTGGGCTCATCTCCAATGGGATATATTTCTTCTCTAAATATTTCAGCGCGATATTTCAAATGCAGGTCAATCATTTGGCGGAAAACTTTTTTGCTGTCATCCGGCAATTTTGATGGTGCCAGCCAGATCAAAGGATTGGCGAACATGGAAATTGCCAACCAGTATTCCAGCGGATAAATATCCGGTGGGGAAAGCTGTTTTTTTGCATATATGGCGGAATCGATAAGATTGGGGTCCGCTACTTCTATCTGAAGAATTTGCGAACGTACATATTTGGATAAACACCATAGGTTTTTTAGCGTTGATTCGGGATGATAGGGGCAGGCCGATGCACGAGATACATAACGGTTTTCGAGAAAAAGATTGCCATATTCCAAAAACATGAAATATCCGGATCGCTGTCCGTTTGTGATGTCGAGATTGAAAAAGATTTCGCCATTTGAACGTTCGCGGAGGTTAAAAAATAATTTTTCTAAGTTCTCTTCCGCCTCTTTCGTGCGGATTTTTACGGCATCAATCTTGAATATTCTGATGTCCAGTTTTTTGTAAAAGTCAAAAAGGATATCTGCAAATTGCTGCCAATCGTTATATTCGCAATTGAAGCTTGGTGCGACCCATAGTGCTATTTTTACATCATGGGAATGGGATTGTTTTAATAATTTATCCAAGCCGTTGGGTAGAGCGACTTTGGATATTTTCCAGTAATCGGGTTGGATATTACGGTTATTTGATATTAGTTCTTGCAGGGATCGCCCTTTTTGCCAGCCATCATCAATTTGATAATGCGTTGCGTGAATTTCGCCGGAAGCAGCGATCTCATTCAATAAAAAATTTTCATTTACCCATTCAGGAAAATGACCGCATCCCCATGGATTAACGGTTACTGTGTAGTTTTCTTCTGTCTCAGGAAAGCGCAGACGTAAATATTTTTTTAAGCTTTGCTGCTCTTCTCCGATTGGATAAATGACAATCGTATGGCGATAAGAATTTAAAAAGCGATCTGTTTCCACTTCATGTGGAGCGATACCCCAGCAGCAGGAGCATATCGTATTATCGGCTGTAATGCGAAAGTCATGATCTTCAAAATCGCGTCTTTCCGTACTTGGCGGAGCCTCCTGCAAGAAAAAGATTCCGCAGTCATTGCTTTCGCAAAACAACAAATTACCGTTCACGCATTCTGGCAAGTCCGTGTGTTCGATGACTAAATTATTTGACGTATCGGTCTGTCCGCGAAACTGAACGCATTTTTTTGCTTTAAAATCAGAAGATAAACGCAGTGTATCGACACGGCTTTCCTGGTTTTCCGGTGAAAAATCTTCCGGTCGGTCAAGGCGGTTTCGTCTGTTCCAAAAAATATTTGCATGGACTTGAGACCTTATGGAATTTTGCGTCCCTAAAAAGGCTTTTTGGGGGTAAACAAAATAGGACTTAAGAAATTCAAGTTGCTGGATATTTTCTTTCATATGAATCTTAATTTTTACATGTTCGCCATCATGCCATGATGCTTTAACGACGGAAACGTCTATATTGACTAGTTCAAATTCAACATTTGCTTGGTTTTTAGGAAAATTATATCCGAGGAAGGAAAAATCAAACAAGCTTTGTTCAAAACAAAGTTCTTGGTTCAATGGTAGATACACAAAAGACTTCGTACGTGGTACGATTTCACTTAAATCTATTTGACGGACAAATAAATCATTGCCTAAATGAAGAATTTGATTTTCAAAATTTATAAGTACATCTTTAAATTTAAATGTTTTATTAGCAAGCAAAGAATGATTCATTGTTATAAGAAACCTGTTTGTGATGTTCTCTAAAGAATTGTGTGTTACGGAAAAACATGGAAAGAGTCTCGATCAATTTTATATATATATTATACAAAACAAGTGTATTTTCAAGGAAAATTAAAAGAGCAGCGGTATAAATTCGTCAAAAGATAAAATATAACCTAAAGTTCGAATTCTAACAGTTAAATCCAAGCTTTTTATGTTCCCGATGCCCGGAATTTTTTTTCTGAGAAAATTTGACTTTTCTGTTGCTCTTCTGTATGTTGGTTCAATAGAATGGATAGGCTACTTGTTTTTTAGATATTTTGAAACACGTAATAAAAAAGGGCATGCTTGATGATTCTAGGCCGAATCAGTCTTTTGTGCTATCCGTTATCTTATTTTTTATTTCTGTGATTGTATTGCCAAGGTTTTTTCGATATTGCCTGTGATCATTCAAATTGGTTTTAGAATTGCTGCCCAATGAGTCTATGTTTTTTTAGTGTGAAATGTTTACAGATTCAGGATTTCGATGTTGAATTGCCATGATTTTGAATTCTAGCAAAGAAATCTCTAAAAATAAAATCGCGTTTGATATCCGTAATAACTCGAATAGGGTGGCGATCTGTTGTCATTGTCCATGTTTTGTCATTATTTAAAATGGGACTGGAAATAATTTCAGCGGACATGTATTCGGGGGTTGTAAAAAAGGCAATTGCTGAAATATCCCAAATGACTTTTGACAAAAGATTATACTCTATCGCGTAGTCTTTAAATATATTATATAAATAGGACCCAATCGCACTTTTTCCTTTTATATAGACAGCCAATTCCGCGGGACTTGTGGTTAAATGCTCTGCCACATTTTTACATGGAATTTGTATCAACGGCACACCGCAGTCAAAGATCAGCTGTGCGGCGGTGACATCCTGATACAAATTAAATTCTTCATTGGAAGACCAGTTTTGGGGATGTCCTCCAAGCCAGACAACCGTAATATATTGAATGATTTCCGGACATTGTACAATGGCGGAGGCAATATTCGTTGCTGCTGCTATCCCTACTATATATAGCGTCTTTCCCTGCTTGCCAAATTCAAGGGCTTGTTCAATGATAAAGTCTGTGGCGGAAGATTGGACCGGGATGTTTTTATCCGGTATAAACATTGTGGAACCGCGCTTTACAGGGCAAGTTTTACTGTAATCGGCAAGGTCCATAATTCGAAGAATTTCATGGTAGCTTTTTTCCATGCCATCCTTGGGGGAATCCGAGCGCGGGTTCGAAAAGGGAGCCGCGGTAACGCCTTGCATTTTTATGGTATCATGGGCAAGCAGCGCATAAGTTAATGCAAAGGGGTCATCAATTTCGCAATAGGTATCCGTGTCTAAAATAATGGATGATATTGCTTTGGGATATGCGAGTCGTTGCTGATAAACGGCCTTGCTTAGCTTCGGAAAATTCATGGTTTTATACTCTTTAATTTGTTTCTATATGGGAGTTTTTAACATCGCGCGGGGAGAGGCAGCAGCGATGTCTTTCCATTTGATTTTTCATTTTGGCATGAATAATTTTTAATATAACCTTTTATTTTAAATTTAGGTTTCATTGAATTCAATAAGAAGAGCCGTTATCATCAACAACAAAGAATCATACGCAAAAACGCAGCTATCTCGGTTACTACATCCGCCTGTCAACTTGTAATCATCCCGATTTGGGTATAAGGTAGCCTGTCGCCCTTGAGCAGCACTTCATAAT
>JBAYAV010000170.1:0-6621 GCA_041669565.1 Lentisphaeria bacterium | reverse complement strand
TATTTTTTGTTTTACTAAAAAAAAAAAATAATTAGATTTTACAACTAAATTTTTAGTTTTTCTATAACAATCAGTATCTTTTTTTATGATAAATGATTTGTTCTTTCTCAAAAAGGGGGTTTCCGTTCCGCCACTAGATTATTATATTTCCTGTTTTTTCACAAAAAACATGCGCCTTCGGCATAAAGAACGGCAATTCAATGGAATCCTTCACCTTGAAATAACGCTGAGCATCAACCCGCGCGATAAAGGAAGTTTTGCCCACATTTACATATAAATAAGTTTCGGAACCCATAGGCTCAACAACTTCAATTTCGGCTTTGATTTTCGGATATTGATCATCACCAGCCTTGAGCCAGCAAATATCTTCGGGCCGAATACCAAATATTACTTTCTGATCAACATAATCAATCAATTTATCATTCCATTTATCAAGGACTTTAATTTCAAAGATTTCTTCTTTAAAATAGAGCCCGTCCTCCTTTTTAACGATTACTCCTGGGAAAAAATTCATCGGAGGGGTTCCAATAAAACCCGCGACAAACAAATTTACAGGATTATTATAAAGCGTAATAGGGTCGGCCACCTGCTGGATTACGCCATCTTTCATAACACAAATACGATCCCCCATTGTCATTGCTTCCGTCTGGTCATGCGTAACATAAATCATTGTTGTTTGTAACTTCTTATGCAATTTACTAATTTCGCCACGCATTTGTACGCGCATCTTTGCATCCAAGTTTGAAAGAGGCTCATCAAAAAGAAACGCCTCCGGCTTCCGCACGATTGCACGACCAACCGCGACCCGCTGACGCTGCCCGCCGGAAAGCTGTTTCGGACGGCGATTGAGAAAATCTTCAATTCCAAGAACCCTTGCAGCACTTAACACTCGTTGCTTAATATCCGCTTTTTTAAATTTACGGAGCTTTAAGCCAAAAGCCATATTGTCATAAACAGTCATATGGGGATACAGGGCATAATTCTGAAAGACCATCGCAATATCACGATCTTTCGGGGGAACGTCATTAACGATGCGATCCCCAATCACAACCGTGCCTTCGGAAATTTCTTCCAGCCCCGCAATCATACGCAGGGTTGTCGATTTTCCACACCCAGAAGGCCCAACCAAAACCATAAATTCGCGGTTCCGAATGGAAAGATCAATGTTTTTGACAGCCTTTACATTTCCGGGGTATATTTTTGCCAAATTTTTCAAAATAACTTTTGCCATTGTGCTCCTTCTCCTAAAAATGACGGACTATAATAGCCATAAACGACCGATCTAAAATTTTACGTGAAATTCAAGAGGATATTTTCTATTCTTACCGCCCGCCATTTCATTCCTTCGTACTCCATGGATACTTACGCTACAAAACATCAGCTGGCGCATCTCAATCTTACTGTGGCATTTCACCTCAAAGATAATCTCTTTTCAGCCCTCTCTATTTCACTACAATGCACGAATGCACTTCCCTGTTTTCCCAGCAAACAACCCCAAACATAAAAACATTGTTCTGCGAGGACTTTACTTTTCGGACGGAACAACAATTCCGCGCATGATAATATTTTGACAGAAAAGAAAGATCAAAAAGGTAGGCACTGCCGCTATGATCAACGATGCATACATGACCGCCTGCCCGCTGCGTTGCTGTAATTGGTAAAGAAAAACCATAAGAGTCCACATTTTTTCATCTTGACAAACAATAAAAGCAAACATAAAATTAGCATACGCGATATTAAATGCCATCAATGCAATCACTGCCAAAATCGGTTTTGAAAGACTCATCGCAATCTGCCAAAAAAGAACGAGTTCACTGGCACCATCTATCTGAGCACTCTCATAAAGCTCTTGAGGCTGTGAGTCAAAAAAACCTTTCAGTAAAAAAATGGAATAGCCGTTGGCCATAGCAGGCAAAATCAGCGCCGCAAAGGTATTAAGCAAGCCCAAGGACCGCAGCATCAGAAAATTTGGTATTGCCGTAACCATGGGCGGAAAAGCCATCGTACAAAGCATAAAAAGCAACAGCTTATAGGTTGATGGCAATTTATAGCGGCTCATCGCATAAGCCGCTAATGGATTGATGATCAGTGCTGACAGCACCGCCAAAAGGCAATAAATGACCGTATTGGAAACCGCTCGCCCATGGAATAGAATAAAATCCAAAACCGTTTTATAATTCCTCGTTACAAATTCTTTTTTTATTGATGAAATATTTTTCTTGAAATGAGCATAATGCAAATCTTCCTGCGGGAATATAATTTCATCAAAAGACGAATAAGAGGTGCCCAATTTTTTATTACACGCCTCAATTGTTGAATACTTCTCCTTCAAATAATCCTGAAATTCAAAATCGACGCAAGTTAAACGAATTTTGCGAAGGGGCACTTCATACATTTTTCCAGAAAGCGGATCGGTCCATCCGGTAATAAAATTATTCCAGTCCATTGCCGCATTTCCAGCAAAGATAGGCTTATCCGGCATTTTTATATCCGCAAAGGATTTGTAATTTTTCATATATTTTTTATTTAACTCAGCAATTTTTTCGTGGTATTTTACGCTTAAAAACCGAGCATAAAGATCTTGTGCGGAGGGGTCGATTCGGATATACTGGAGACCCAGCAAATTACGTACGAAACGCTCCCAGTCCTTTTGCGTTAACGCCGTTTCTTTCACCGGATATTGGCGTGCTAAAAAAACATCGTTATAGGAGTTAAAATGAGTTCCATGCCGTTCATTATATTTGTTTATTTTTCGACTGTAATCATTTTGCAGAATTTGTTTTCGATAAAAGCCCACAATAGAAAAATAATATAATTCGCCAGCCGGAATCGTTCGTTTAAATTCATTCAGCGCACGAAAAAAAGAATCATCGCGCGGTTTGTTGCGGCGCGTGATATAACTTTCAGGCTCTCCGATTGTGACCAAATTCCAGTTTATATATTCCGTACTTAGTTTACGATTCACAGTCTGTATATCATTACCATATTTTTCGTTCAGCCATTTTTTAAATACGCGAAGATTTTGCGGCACTGTTTTTGAATTATTCGCACTGATCATTCCAACCGCAAATGCGTAATTCGGCTGAGGCCGTTCCTTTAGAAAAGCCTTCATCGCTTCCACTTTTGCAGCCGTGAAATCGGTCGGCATTTTAATCGTTTCAAAAGAGGTCTCTTTTTTCGAATACGCAAAATTATAAGCATCTATTTTTTCATTGAATAAAGCCTCGGAGTATTTACGGTAGGCCCAAATATCATCATAGAGAAATCGGGGGATGCAGTCAAAATTTTTACTATCAACATTGCTCTTCATACTTCCCGAGATCATTAATATGAAAGGGTACACCATGGTGACCGACCCCACGATGAGCAAAGCATAGATCAAAAAATAAAGCGCTCGGACTTTAAATGATTTCCGGCCTATTTTAGAAATTATTGCCATTTTTGTATTGATCCTTTAAATCAGTGAACATTCAACTATTTTTTATCGCCGCCGGTTGTCTTAAACTCAAGACGCGAAAGGATACGAAGTTGATAAATGGTAAAACCAATCAACATAAAACCAAGCATCCAGGCCTCTGCAGCGGCCGGACCAAATTGAAGGAACATGTACGCATCCTCAAATATTTTCAAACCAACAACTTCCGTTTTCGGATCAATACCAGTCATTGCCAAAATATACGCGGAGCTTTTCCAAGATGCTACAAAAACACCAATAAAATTTATAATCAGTAGGGCTTTCAATGACGGAATTACAATAAAAAGTATTTTATCCAAAAAGGTTGCACCATCAATATCGGCCGCCTCATAAAAATCCGGGGCAATACCCTTGAGTGCCGCAAGATAAATTAAACACCCCGGCCCCATTCCAGCCCATACCATCGGGATAACACAAGATAATAATGCCGTTTTCCGACTGCCCAGCCAATCGTACGGATTAATATTTTTCATAAACAACGCAACGTACCAGGGAGCATCCGCTTTTATCATAATATTATGCGCAAAGGTATACAAAAAAACGAACAAAACAACTCCAACAAGCACACATATGATCGAAACAACACGAACCTGCTGCATCCATAGACGGCGTGCAAATAACGCAAATAAAACGAACAAGCCAATCCCCAAAAGAATATAACCGATGGCGGGGATACTCAAAACGATTGAATTTAGCACATCCGTATGTTCTTTACCATAAAATGATTTCCACAAATAAATAACAACAAGCCCCGTAATAACCGCCGGAAGATAAAAAAGAGTCCGGAAGAAAATTTTTCCATAAGGCACTTCATCCAGCAAAACAGCCAGAATAACGGGAGGAATAAAGGTCAGCGAAACAACAAGGAAGCTATAACAAAATGAATTCCAGACAGCCATCCACCATTGTACCTCCCATAGAATATTTGCAAAATTATCCACTCCGACCCAAACTGAAGACTTCAGTATTTGATAATCTTGAAAGGCCATTTTAGACCCCACAATCAGAGGAAGATATTGCCAGAAAAAGATGGATAAGATGGCTGGAAGAAGAATAAAGTAAGCTGTTTTATATTTAAAAAAGCCCCATTTTACACTTTTTACCCCCTCCGTTTTCGGTGGGGCGAAGGTTTTTATAATGACACTCAGTGCAAAAGAAAACGTAACAGCAATCAACAGCAACAAAAGACTAGCCACAATTCTTCGGAGCCGCATTTCTTTTGGCGAGACATGTTTTAACATTTTAGCATTTGTCAGATTAACCGCATCCACCAGCAAATGCTTCAACTGCGCTTTCTTTTCTTGTTCCTCTTCAGAAAATTCACCCGCCATTTGCATTGCCGCAGCATCTTGAATAGGATAAGTCATATAGTAATAGACTGTTTGACAGTTTTTCCCATAGGGTTCCGGTTCACCGCTGTTCATCGAGATATCAAATGTTTTTTCCCACCCCTTAGGAGCCATGCGAATAATATCATCATACCCAAACATTCGCAAATATTTCGGATTCACAAAACGGCCAAGCCCACCCTCTACCATTTTTTTAGTTCTTATTTCAACCGCTTCTTTGGAATCCGTATAACGCATATATTCCCATGCTGCATCGCGTACAGGGATGTCTTTTATTTTTGCGTAAAGGCCCTGCATCCGAGAATTCAATTCCCCACCGCGTTTCCCACCCGGCCCGAGTGGAACCGCAACCATCCCAGTTACATCTGGACTAATTGAACTAAATAATTTTTCATTGATATACGAAAAGTTAAACCCAATTTTACCGCGTTCCCATTTATCCCGGTCCACACTTTCCCGCGCAGCATAGCCAAAATGATCCCTACCATCGCTGTCCTGCCACGGCTCATTACAGAGCCGCGTATAAAAATCAAGAGCCGTTACAGCGGCATCCGAATCAAAACTGGCTCTCCACTCATCTTTTTGTTTGTCATGGAACATCACCGAGCCCCCAGCCGACCAAAGAAAACTGAGCCAATACCACGACTCGTCCATTCCTTTGCCAATGGAAATGCCATAAGTTCCTTTTTGGGGGTCCGTTATTTTTTTACACATTTCCATGAGGTCATTCCAAGTCCAGTCATTGCTCGGATAGTCGATGCCAAATTCATCAAGGAGGTCTTTCCGATAAAATACAACTTTTCCCAAAATTCCGCCCTGAGGTTTTGCCCAGACATGAACCTTTCCATTGGGACCTTTACGCTTGATCACCGGCCAGATTTTTTCATGGACGCAAAAATCCAGTTCTTCCTTTTCCATACTAGAGAAGTAACCATCTTCCGGTTTATCAAGCGGGTACAGAAAACCACCCTGAATATAGGTATCTGACATCCGAAAATTAACATACAGAATATCTGGAGCAACACCGCCGGCAATAGCCATAAGCGGTTTACTGTCCTGCCCCATCCCTTCGATCGAAATTCCGGAAAATGGATGCATTTTGATTTCAACATCATCCCAATTATAGTTTCCATATTTCTGGGGATTTGCCTTATATTTGGCAGCATAGCGTTTTTTAAATAGAGCAGGAAACTTCGTAACAAATGATTTTACCACCGCGCAATCGGCGATTTCATTAATAGCAGAACTTTTTATGTCCGGCAGATTCCACGCCTTAACGTGTATAATTATTTTACCGTCTTTATCCTCAATCCAACCAGCATTTGCCGTACAAACTATCAAAACTATAAAGACTACTGCAATAGAAAGAATGGACTTTGTTTTATTGTAAAAGAATAATTTAACCACAACTAAATCCCCTTCGTTTTCTATGTAAAATAAGATCGATATTCTTTGCTGTTATTTTCTATTCAGTGCTTCATTGTTAAGTAAAGAAAAACACAAGTCCTCTTTCATTTTCTTTTGGCCATCCAAAAGATTCCCCTCACAAATAATTTCTTTCTGTGTTTGTATTGTTCTATCACCAATCAAGCATAAACAATCAGTCGCCGCCCTTTTTCACAGGGGAGAAAAATACTCTTTGGATGATTTTTCCCTCTTTTTCATTCATACTATAAACTTTATAAACAAAAAAAAACGTTAACCCCTCGGTTGCAAATCAGGTGTCAACGCATCATAAAATCAATCTATTTATTGTTTTCCATACAATATATTCCATATACAAATCACTCTGCCATA
>JBAYAV010000169.1:0-6627 GCA_041669565.1 Lentisphaeria bacterium | reverse complement strand
CTTGGTATAACGCAGGCGTGGTGTTGGCAGCAGGGTTGTATGCTACAATGGTTGAATGACGCATCGGGTACTAAAATTATTTATAATGATCGCATCGGAGACCATTTTGTGGCGCGGATTGTGGATGTGATTACGGGAGAAAAGAAGACGCTCTGCCGTCCCATCTATTGCCTCAGCCCCGATGGAAAGTATGCGCTTAGTATTAATTTTTCAACGTTGGAAAAAGAACGCCCGGGATATGGATATGCGGGATGTGTGGATGAATTCAAGGATGAGTTTTATCCGAAAAAAGATGGCATATGGCTGGTTGATATTGAAAACAATACCGCGAAATTAATCATTAGTGTGGATCAAATTGTGCAGGCATTTAATAGTCCCGAAATGAATATCGGTAAGAACTGGTTTAATCATTTGCTCTTTTCACCGGATAGTAAGCGTTTTGCTTTTTTGCACCGCTGGCGTCGTGCGGATGGCTGGCAAACAACTCAGATGTTTACAGCGGATATCGAAGGGCAGGATATCTATCCTTTAAACCTGCAAGAAATGACGTCTCATTACACGTGGTTTGCCAAAGATAAAATAATCGCTTTTGCAAACCAGGATTTTGGGGGCTGGGATTATTACGAATTTACGGATCAATGCAAGATTGTAAAGAAGGTTGGACCAGCGGTACTGCATGGCCTGGACGGGCATTGCTCGTATTCGCTTGATTCTAAATGGATGCTGACCGATACCTATCCGGATGAAAAAACGAATGAGCGGCGCTTGTTATTGTTTAACAACCAAAGTCGTGAACTTTTTGAGCTTGGTAAATTTTATGCGGACCCGGGGCTGCCAACTCCGTGTCGCTGCGATCTTCATCCAAATTGGTCTCGAGACTGCAAAGAAATATGTTTTGATTCTATTCATGAGGGCGCGCGCCACATTTATATCATAAAACCAGAACTATTATTAAAATAGCGGAAGCGGAAGCTTCGGGAGTTGTTTGCTCTGTAAAAATAGAAAATGTTTTCTGTTTTTCGAAAGAAAGCAGTGAAAGAAGCATTTTTGGGTATAAATTATATAAGAACTAACAGTGTGTGTATTTTTTTTGCGACTTCAATAAATAGTTTTGAGGCATATGATCCATGTTAAAAACAAAAATTTTGACGAATCCCGGTGATAAATATAAAACGGCATCGCGGCAGTTTCAGGGAATTCCAGGGATCGAAGTGACGCCACGTGGCAGGCTTTGGGCAACGTGGTATTCCGGTGGAGTTGATGAGGGGCCAGAAAATTTTGTGGTGTTGGTAAGTAGCACGGATGGTGGCAAAAGTTGGAGCGAACCACGGGCTGTTATGGATCCTTTGGGCTCAGAACGCGCTTTTGATCCGACGCTTTGGATTGGCCCAGATGGTATTTTACGCTGGTTTTGGGCGCAGACATGGAGCCCTGCAAATAGGACCATCAGTAATGGAGTTGATGGGGTATGGTTTTCGGAATGTGCCGATCTCGAAGCAGATTCTCCGGAATGGTCCGAGCCGACCCGAATTGCAAATGGTGTTATGATGAATAAGCCGATTGTTCTTTCAAACGGGGATTGGGCTTTTCCAACGGCTTTGTGGACAGGAAATATCGGGAACGCAACGGCGCCGGAATCTTTACGTGGTGAATGTTTTTCGAATGTCACGATATCATCGGATTGTGGACGGAGTTTTTCGTTGCGTGGTGGTGCGGATGTTCCGAAGCGTCATTTTGATGAACACTGTCTTGTAGAATTAAAGGATGGAAGACTCTGGGTGTTGGTGCGTACGGATACGGGAATTGGTGAAAGTTTTTCTTTGGATAGGGGCGCTACCTGGTCGAAAGGGCAGGATTCCGGGCTCGGGGGGCCAAATTCCCGTTTTTATATCCGCCGATTAAAATCCGGACGGATTTTATTAGTGAATCATGCCAAGGATCCTAAAACGGGAAAATATGCCAGAAACAGGTTAACGGCCTATCTTTCAGAGGATGATGGAAAAAGTTGGCAGGGCGGCTTGTTGCTTGATGAGCGTGATGGCGTCTCTTATCCAGATGGATGTCAAGATCAGAATGGGGATATTTGGATCATTTATGATTATGAACGATATAAAAAGGGGGACATCTTGCTTGCAAAGTTTACAGAGCAGGATGTGCTGGCAGGAAAACTTGTTTCAAGTACTTCTGAATTGAAGGTGCTGATTAACAGTACTGGCGGAATCAAAAAGTAAGTGTTCGCGGTGTTTTGAATTCTTGGCATGTTTTGCTTGTTAAAACGAGTTTCATAACAAATGAATCGAAGGTTTATTTGTTATGATTTTTTTTTTACTCTTTTTACTCTTTTTGAGCTTTTTTATGTTTTGTTGAAAAAAGATGATAATTTCTTTTTTTATCTCAGAATTTTCCTTTTTTGTTGTAGGAGCAAGAAGATAAATAGCTAAAAATAGTTATATTAATAGCATAAAATTTTAGTAACAGATTTTGTAAAAAAATTGTTTGATTTTATCTCTCCTGTTACAAAAATTCTAAGCTTTTTTGTGCTGAAAACAAAAGAGGGCAGAGACAGAGAAATAAAGAAAAATTGCCAAAAGATAGAAAGTTGCTTTTCTATAAACAGCTATAAAATATGATACCTAAGAAGATATTGACCGAAAAATTTACATTAGTGGAGTTGTTGACGGTTATTGCAATTATTGCAATTTTAGCTGCACTGCTTTTATCTGCTTTACAAGGCTCTCTTGAAAAAGCGAAGGAAATTACTTGTAGTAATAATATGAAGCAGCTGGGAGTGGGAATGATGTTATATGCTTCTTCCAACGATACCTGGCTACCTTCCGGAGAAGAAGACTATACTTATACCGGCCAAATTGCGGAATATGTAGGGGCGTCGAATATGAAAACGAACCGAAGCAAAACGCTTCCGCATGTTATTCTCAGCAAAAATCGCAAAGGAATCTTTTTTTGTCCGTCGGTAAGAGTACCGCAAAAAGATCAGATTCCATGGTATGCCGCAAATAATGTTGCTGAATATTATACAACCAATTATGCTTTTACGAAAGCGGGCGATAATAGTCATCTTCATACTTGTCTTTCCGGTTACAATAGCAAATGGAAAGTTGTTAAGCAGCGTCGTCTTCGGGAAATAAAATATAACTGTGTGCTTTTGGGAGAAATGGACTATTGTTATATGAAGTCGGTTACAATTGATTATAACGTTCCAGGCGTGTTGCATTCCTATGCGGCTAATTGTTCTTATAATACCGGGGCGGATTATCGAAATAGCGAAAAACCAAATTGGGCCCATAAGTGTGCAAGCAATTTTCTCTTTTTGGATGGGCATGTAAAAAAACACAAATGTCCGGGTGGCGACAATGCCAGCGAGGTCTTCTTCGATTTAAACTACTGTGTTAAATAATGGAGAAAAGGCATCCTTGATATAACCTTCAAAATAGTGGTGGCTATCGGTCTTTGGAAAAGTATGTAAAATCAGCAACTCTGTCCTGCCAAAATAATGGTGGGATGTATCTGTTTGTTTCGCGGAAAACTATGGCATTTCCGTGCCCTTTGATGGGCTTCTGCCGGCGACTTTATGTGGGACGGGGAGGGGTGCCTAAAACAGGGCGATGGAAAACGGTATCTTCTGCAAATCTCCATGCTGCTATTAAGAATTTCAAAAATAATATCGAGGTCAAGACAAGTTCATCTAATTTTATTGAAAATGTCCGGACTGTTTGAGGCGAGTTTTAGATTGTTTTTCTTTTTAGAATTAAAACCATTCCGTTAAAACAGCCCATATTCTCAATGGTTAAAACACCCTTGTTTTGTTTGGCAATCGGCTCGCCGTTATCAAAGAGATGGACAATGTGTAAATTGGTATCGACTGCAATTTCAATTTTCTGCGGCGCATCGGCAAAAGAATGCACGACCAGTATTTCGCCTTGCTTATTTTTGCGGTGAAAGACTTGATAGCCCTGCGGATGGGTCCATGACTCGGAGATCCGTTTTTCTTCCACAAAGGATTCCCCCGATTGAATAAATGGGACTGCTTCGCGATAGCATTGAATCGCTTTATCCATCTGTGCGAGTTGCTTTTTGTCCAGCTGGTCGATGTCGCCGGAAATACACAGCCGCCCGATAAAGCCGGCCGCTAATAAGTATGCCATCCGTTTCGGATCGCTTTCTTTTCGCAAGGGGGCCCATACTTGATTCTTTTTCAAGAGAATTTGCATTGCGGTTCCTGCGGCAATCAGCGGTGTCGCAATGGCTTCACAGGAATCTGAAAAGCTAGCCATGGAGCCCAGCCTCATCCATTCTGGAGTGAGGCGATGGCCGCCTGAAGCGCAAATTTCCATTACTAACTCCGGGCATTCCTTTTTCATTTTTTGATAAAATCTCTTTGCTGCTTCGAGGTTTTCCAGTAGCCCTTCGGTTTCGGAGCCATTGGGTGTGTCGGCTCCTATGACCGCATAATTATAATCTATTTTGACATAGCCGATGCGGTGTTTTTTTATAAAGCCGATGACGCGTTCGGTCATTTGTTTTTGCACATCTTCGCGTCGGAAATCAAGCGGCGCATTATCATCGCCGGTGGAGTAGGTTTCACCATGATATTTCAAGACTAGTTCAGGATGTTCCTCGCCAAAACGGGATTGCGTTTTGTTGATGTTTTCAAACTCGAACCACACGCCGGGAATAAAGCCCTTCTTATAAATCTGGGAGATATAAGAATCAAAATCCGGAAAACGCTCTTTCGAAATTTCCCAGTCGCCTTTGCCCGGATATTTGCATGGATCTGAACGAAACCACCCCGCGTCAATGACAAAATATTTAATGTCGCGATTTTTTAATATATCCGCAATTTTCAGCAGGCGCTCCGATGTTGGTCTGCCCCAGGAAGTGCAGTACTCGTTATAAATAACAGGGAGATTCTCTTCGGATTCGGGCTCTTTTGGGGATCCCTTTGCTTGCCATTGCGTCAGACGATTTAAATTCTTCTGCATGTCCCCTTCACAGCATGTTATAATTGCAGGAATACCGCGAGCTTCTTCACCGTCTTTCAGCGTTTTGCGCCAATTGCCAAAATCAGCATTCGGCAGCCCCCCCGAAAGATTTATAGAATCTGCTATGCGATTGATTTCTAAAAGCCATGGCCCCAGCGCGGCAAGCTGAACGCCCCATGTTACGCCGGCGATCCGATCTTCCAATCCGAGGGTCGGAAAATATCCTTTGACCGGCAAGGATGAACGATTTCCAAATTGTAGCGCACGTCCCACAATCGGCATTGGCGCCGGCTCTAATCCAAGGGATTCCACAGACTGTTCCTGATGACGCCCTTCTGCATCCCACCAGGCAGAATAACGGTGGACGAAATACCGGTTCGGGCCATCATCGGCAGCGAATGGGGACAACATGCCCAGGTTAAAAGAGCTTAGGAAATCCACGTCTATTGTTTTGCCGGAGTCGTTTTTCAGCGTGGTATTTACTTCCATAAAAGAATCCTGGGCATGATAGGTAACAGTATGACAGGATTCGATGCCGCGAGGATCTTTCATGATCGTTTTTATGACATTATTTTCATGGGTTTGCGATACGAATTTCAGATTTTTTAGACTGCCATTGTTAATCATCGAATTGCCCGGAAAATAGTTACTGCTCAGGCTGTCTTTTTGGATATGATACTGGATCATATTTTCCATCGTAAGGGCATCTAAATTGGTTTTATAGCCTTTTGTATAGCTGCGGCAGGCCGTGGTGTCATTTAAGGATTTGCGGTGTGCGGAAATTTTGTGTTCCAGGCCTTTCGGTAAAATCGTAAAAGCGAGGCTTTGATCTTGCTTCAGGTAGTAAGCAGTCATATCTCCGAGTTCAAAGTGACTATAAATTTCAAATGGAAAAAGGACTGAATTTGGCATTGTTTGCTTCTTTTTTGGAAAATTCTTTTGTTTTGATTCAGTTAAAATGGAATTGCTTTTAGGACGAAAAAAGGACTTTGAAGTCTGTTGGAATATTTAAATTCGTGGAAGCCTTTTGATCGGAATGAGTGTTTAACGATTTTGAAATACATGCAGGAAGGCTACAAATTAAAAAAGAACACGAATTTCGTCTTCTTATCAGAGTTGTCGCTAGGGAACAAAAGGCTGACAAAAGACCGCCAAAAATATAACGAACTATTGCTTGAATTGCAACTCATTTGAAATACAAAAGATGAAATTTCATAAAATAGGCAAAGGAGATAAAAAGGTACTGTAAATTTAGAAGAAGCCTCTCATGACTGGAAAAAAATGTGCTAGGGTAGTCTTTTTTTTTGATTTAATTATAAGGTGATTTGTGAATTATTTGAATCTAAAATCAAGAGGTATTTGCAAGAGCGGATAGATTAACAAACTATTTTTTGAAAAGGATAAGGCAATGCCGCAATAGTGCCTGGGTGTGATCACAAACAGGATAAATTTTTTGCCGAATAAAAATAAGCCTTGTTTGTTTGTGTTTATGATTGATCAATCCGTTTTTTACGATATATTATAAGAGAAAGACTAAAAATTTTATTAGGAGGATATCTAAGATGTTATATGGAACCTTTGTTCAAGATCGCCCCTATTTGGAGCGCAAGTTTCGGCAACAGGTATG
>JBAYAV010000168.1:0-6727 GCA_041669565.1 Lentisphaeria bacterium | reverse complement strand
TTTCCATGCAGGCGCATCGGGCCTGCATTTTTCTTTCCCGCACTTGAACAAATGATGCTATATCGCATTTAAAGACGGAATCGTTTCTATTTAAGTTTTGCGTTTTTTTTACTGATAACCTTGTATAAAGCCGGGGTTATGCATCATTTTTATCTTATTATGATTGTATTTTTACTCCTTTAGGAGTTACAGCCCATTACGATCCGGAGATATTCAAATGGCCCGACCGATGGATCTTCTGTCTGCACCCAGCGCAAGATTGCCGACTTAAATGGGATCATGTGTCGTTGTCATGTCCATTGGGGTATCATTGAAAAAAATAAGTTTACGCCATGGATAAACCTCTTTGCCTTTTCTGCCACGGAATGTGCCAAGTTCATCTTTTGAGCAGACTGGGACTTGAGCATGCTGGCTAAGCTGTCCTTGGAGCAGACGCTTGAAGTTGTCGTCTATACTTTGTCGAGTCGTATGCCTGTTTATTATAGGACATTTTCCGGCAATATGCCGGATTTCAGGAGGCTGGGCGTTATCAAAAAGGGGAAAAACTTAGATTACCAAGTCACAAGTCTCAAGTGTGGCGTTTTTTTCTTTTGCGGTTATGTGATGAGCGTAAAAAATCAATTATTTTTCTAGAATAGTGTTTTGCTGAAATGCGCGGGGCGTTGTTCCAACTATTTTGTCAAACTGTCGAGTGAAATAATTACTATCATTAAAACCGACTTGATAAGCAATTTCTGATATGTTCATCTTTGATTGTTGTAGAAGTTTACACGCTTCATTAACTCTGACTTGAATAAGGAATTTTATGGGAGATACTCCGACCGCCTGATGAAATTTTCGCATAAAAACACTGCGTGACATTCCCGAGTTTTTTATCATTTCTTCAAGCGTTATTTTTTTTCTGAAATTCAAGTTTATATAACTTATTACTTGTCCTAATTTGAAGGATGGTTCATCTATTTTGCTTAAATTATTCGTATATAAGCGTGAAAGATTGCTAATTAACACCATGAAATATCCCATTAAACAGCAGCGGTAACCAGGAATCATTCTGATGTTCTCTTCTTGCATTTCTAAAAGGATTCGTTTGATTTTTTCTAGTTGCTCGGGGTTGATATGAAATTTTGGATAAAATAGATTTTTGTTAAAGTAGTCATCCTTTATAGTAAACAGAGCGTTGAAGCCAGGTAATTTATATAAATCGATCAAAGGCATGGGGAGTTTTTCGGAATCAAAGAGTAGGTTCATCAACTCCAGATTATGGACTTTGGCATACCGATGATAGCCGTTTTTAGGAATTACGAGTACATCCCCACTGCTAATATCGTTTTTTGAAAATTTTGTTTCATGAATTCCTGAACCTGCTAGAATGATCGCTATCTCCATAAACTGGTGCACGTGCATAGTAGTGACTGTTTGTGCTTGATAACAAACCCGTATTGGAAATTCCTGATCATTATTAAATATTTTATCATATTGCTTAATCTGCATTTTTTACCCCTCTAAAAACTGAATATGTGAAAGAATTTTCGGATTTCTTTTTTTGTTAATTGATTGGCTGATTTACTCGTTTTTGACGAGCGCAAACAATCCGGCAACTGTTTTGATGACACCGCAGTGTTTGATTTTTCCGGGTTTGACTGTCGATGTCCGCATTGAATCAGCCTTTTTTTAAAACTTTTCATGCTATTGTAAGTCCGCCGATTAAAGAAATTCCACCAATTAAATTGATTTTTTCATTACTCTGCTGTATTATCATGATAACCTGTTGGGTTAAGTTTTTTATATTAAATATTTAAACACTTTAATATAACCCAATCAACGGTTTATCTCTTCATTACTTGCATGTTTATTCTATTTTATCACGGATTTAAAGAAAAGATAATAAAGCTCAATACTTAATATAATGATCGCTGAATTTATAAATGAAATAATTATTTTCATAAAAATAAGCTTCCAGGATTATAATGCTATTATTTGAAATTTTTATTAAGGTTTATAATTAACAATTGATGTATAATATAATAAATTCAGAATTGGATTCTGTCGAAACACAAAGACTATAACAAGTGTTGAGGAGAATAAAACCATAGCACAAAATTATCGGCTTGAAATATTCAAGAGAAACAATTTAAAGACAGTATCTCAAATAAAAAAAAGCACTCGTAAAAGTTTTAATCAAGGAGAAGAAAAGGATGAAAAACAAAAAAGGCAAAGCTTTAATGTTCAAAAAGTTCACTTTAATCGAATTGCTGGTCGTAATTGCCATTATTGCCATTTTGGCTGCGATGTTATTGCCTGCGCTAAGTAAGGCAAAAGACAAAGCAAAAGCGATAAAATGTACGAGTAGACTTAAGCAGATTGGTACGGCAATTCTCATGTATGTAAATGATAATAATGATCAGGTTCCGGATATCAATGAGAATGCTTATAATACATCTTATGTGTGCAGATGGGGAATTATGCAAGGATTAGGAAAGCTTTATCAAACGGGACACTATTACAAAAGTACAGGGGCAGCTAATGGATATCTAAATGACCGTCATATGGTGCAATGTCCTGGCGATATTGGAAAATATTGGAGTACTCATAGCTACTGGTGGGATCCCAAAAACTATGATGAAAGTACTGTTATTTGTTCTCAGAATACGGCGTCTTCTTACACTTACGCAAATTGGTATAAAATAGACAATATTATTTCTACCGATCCAAGTAATATTCGTTATTATCTTAATGGTAAAACGAAGTCTGATGGTAAAATAACTATTTTGGGTAGCTCGCAAGTTCCGCTGGTTTGTGACAATAATTTTACTCTCTCTATGTATAAATACATGTCTCATCAGATTGGATATCCCAAAGCGACCATTAATGTGCTTTGTGGAGATGGTAGTGTTAATGCATATACCGTTAATTTATCTATTGACCAGTTCATTATTGATCGTCTTTATAGCATTGGTATATAAGTAATTTTAATTCACCAATCATATATTTTTGCAGATTTTCGGTATTGCCTTGTTATACCTAAAATTTAATAGAAAGAAAATTCGGTATTGCCTTGTTATACCTAAAATTTAATAGAAAGAAAAATAGAATGAAATTTTACAAGCTTCTTGGACTTTTTACCATATTGATTTCCACGACTATCATCAATGCGGCCAACATCATCAAGAATCCTGATTTCAAAGATCAGAATGCTTTAGGCATGCCGAAGTATTGGGATTTTAGAGGAGAATCAATTAAAAATGATTTGAAGATTTCTACGAATTATTTGCAGTTGATTTCATCCGGTGAAAAGCAGAAATCTTTTTTAATTCAAAGAGCTTTAGATCTGAAGCCAGGCGAAAAATACATGCTTATATACCAAGCAAGAAAAAGCTCTGCTGAACAAGAAGATTCATATCAATGTTATGTTGGATGGCGGTATACAGAAAAAGGCAAAACAGTAGGCTGGGATAGTTCTGGAAGTAGTCAAGTCATTGCTTTGAAAACTTGGGGCATCCATAAACAGGAATTTCAGTTTTCTGCTGCAAATAACGCTACAACTCCTTATTTAGCAATTAATACAGTTGGTAATTCAGCTGTCGAATTCAAGAATATCATACTTGTTAAAAAAGTGGATGCAGCAAAAGTATTGGAGCAGCTGAATGCCAATGGTCCATTAATCAAGAATGGAGAATTAATCGTTGAGCATGGTTATCAAGTGCCCGGGTGGGGACGATATCGAATGGAATCAAAAGAGATGAGCTCTCCGTGCTCAGAAGGAGGTGTCATTCTTAAAGATGCGTCGCAAGCCTGTCTGGTACAGCGTAATGTTCCGCTGAAAAACAATGGAAATTACAAAGTCAGTTATGAAGTAAAAGCATTTAATGATAATACAGAATATAGAGTGCCGTTAGTAGTTAACTATGAAATTGACGGGAATAATAAAAACAAAGTTTTTAATAGGAACAAGTTACAGGCTAGTAAAGAATGGACAAGGAATGAGTATATCGTTATATGCCCAGAAAACATGATTGGAAACTATATCGAACTTAATCCTATAAGCAATAGTCCTATTGCTTTCAGAAATGTTAAAATCGAAGAAATAAAGCTAATTTCTGAAAAGAAGCAATTTGGTGGTGACTGGTATCTTTTTTCTGGCAGCAAGTTTGACAATGAAATTCTGGAAGTGATGTCTAATGGTGGTTCTGCAGGTGCAAAGTTACAAAACATTCCAGTTCAGCCGGGGAAAAAGTATAAATTAAGTTACAGCGTCAAAGGTGTTGGTAAAGCCCAAACAACAACGGGTTTCCATCCATTTATTATTGAAGTGCTCTTAAATGATAAAAAACTGATCGGAAAATCACCCTGGGATGATGTATGGGATAATTCGTTCCAAAATAAATATTTTGTTTTTATGGTTCCTGAGGATGCGAAAGTCGATGATACAATCACCCTTTCTTTGATTGTTAATGGCAAACAAATCAACTTCAAAAATCTTGAGTTTAAAGAGGCCGTTACACCACTTTTAGAAAAGTATAAAATAAGTATTAAGAGTCCAATTTATCGTAATATGATTTTTGCGACGAAGCCAGTAAAGATTATCGAAGGCATTGTTCGGACTGATGAAACAATTAGTGCTGTAAAAATAAACCTAAATGCATCAAATGGCAAGTCTGTCTTTACCAAGATGTACTCTAATAATGCTAATGAAATAAATTTTCTTATCGAAGCAAAAAATCTTAAAATTGGAAATTATAAACTTACGGCAACGATTTTTAGTGGTGATAAAATCATAACGGAAAATACGGTTGAAATCCGCAAACTGGCCAAGGCCCCGATGGAGGTTGTTCAAGGTGAAGATCGCAATTTTTATATCAACGGCAACGTTTTTTTTCCGGTGGCTATCTGGAATCTTGCGTCACAATCACAGGATAGTATACCAAGCATGTATTATGCGGCTAGGCGTGGTATAAATCTAACAATTCGACATCCCATAAATGAGAAACAGGCATTGTTACAGCTTGATGAAGCAAATAAGTATGGTATAAAGATATTCTTTGTTACAGGATACGCAACGGATGCTAGTGAAGATAAAGTTTTTCAGTGGCAAAATCGCATGGCTAATATTTTCACCAAGAAGGTATTGACACATCCTGCTATGTTCGGTTATTTTTTAGTCGATGAACCGGCTTGGGCAGGAGTCCCTGCAAAAAATTTACATAAAAGTTATGAGGCATTAAAAGAACTTGATCCATATCACCCAGTTTGGATTAATGCCGCGCCACGCGGAATTATGGATATTCATAAAATATATAGTCAGGCCGCTGATGTTTATGGGTTAGATATCTATCCGGTCCCTTATCCATCTAGTCATTCCGGCATGAAAGATAAAGGCTTGACTTCTGTTGGTAAATATACGGAGTTCTGTTATAATGCCACGGAACATAAAAAATCTATTTTTATGGCATTGCAAGGTTTTTCTTGGAAAGATATGGATGATTCAAGACCAAGTACTAAAATTGGTTATCCCAGTTGGGAAGAGACTCGATTCATGGTTTATGACTCTTTATTAAATTATGGTAGCAGTGTTGGATATTGGGGGTGTCAGCATATACGCAACAAAGCATTTTTTGCTACGCTATTCAGGATGTCTGCGGAACTTCAGCAGATGTCTGGATTATTTACAAGGGCTAAGGTCCTTAAAAGGTCGCAATCGATAGATGGAACGATCCGTTTTAATTTATTCGAGTACAATGGGAAACATTATGCTGTTGCAATAAATACAACAACAAAAGATCAAGAAGCTGTTATAGCTGGAGAATTTGCGTATGGCGAGGTCAATGTACTTTTTGAAAATAGAAGTATTTCAGCTCAAAATAGTAAACTAAAAGATAAATTTAAGCCATTTGAGGTTCATGTTTATGCCACAGAGGCACTACCAGAGCCAGCATATACTCTTGCGAAGCCGATCGCGCAGTATGAGGGAAAAACGAATCCTTTTTGGGATGCTGTGGAAAATAAATTAAGCTTAAAACCATATAATACGAATGCATCATGGATTTGGTCGAACTCAAAAACCTATGATTTTTGTAAAGCTACACTGGTTAAAGACTTTGATCTTACCTCTGATATAAGAGAGGCTACTGTCGAATTTACCGCTGATGATATCGCTACGGTATATATCAATGACACGAAAATAAAACAAAATGAAGGAGGATGGAGCTTAGTAACAATTATGGATGTTACGAAACTCCTGAAAAAAGGAAAGAATCGTATTTTTGCGGAAGTTTCTGATGCCGGACATATTCCATGCGGTTTCTTATTTACTTTAAAAATTCTTTTTAAAGATGGTACGACTAAAACGATCATAAGCGACGATTCATGGAAAGGCATCGATCATTTTTCTGATACGTACCGCCAGGCATTAAGTATTCCAGAAAACTGGGCAAATGCCAAAGTCATTGCCACTTATGGTAATGGCCGCTGGGGTAGAAAAGCTAAATATAGTCCGAAGAAGTAGTCTGGTAATTTATATAAATCGATCAAAGGCATGGGGAGATTTTCGGAATCAAAGAGTAGGTTCATCAACTCCAGATTATGGACTTTGGCATACCGATGATAGCCGTTTTTAGGAATTACGAGGACATCCCCACTGCTGATATCGGTTTCTGAAAATTCTGTTTCATGGACTCTTGAATTTGCTAGAATTATAACTATTTCCATAAACTGGTGCATGTGTATAGTA
>JBAYAV010000167.1:0-6759 GCA_041669565.1 Lentisphaeria bacterium | reverse complement strand
GGATCATAAATCATTCCACAACCGGACACAACACACTTTTTTGCAATCTCCTGAATTGCATTAAAACGCTTCCGCTCCAGCATAAACATCTCGTAATAGCCCTTTTCCTCATTGGGAACATCTAGGTTTTGTCTTACCTGAAAAGTAGAACCATCAAAAGCATACGAATAAGCCGTCGCCATTAGACTTTTCATCTTTCCAGCAGACATAAAAAAACGGGTATGAGGAAACGTATCAGACTCATGATAAAGCGTAAAATTTTCCGGCAAATGCTGCTTACTGTATAACGCATGAAAAATATTTTGAGGCATATTCGAAACATCATCACTGGAATACGACGTCCCATAAAGACGGACAAAGGGCTTCTGGTTTTTCCCCGCGAAGGCTTCGGCCACTGCTTTCGTACAGTCGCCGTCATTATCCGATCCTCCGGATTGCATCGACCCCATCGGCATCCAGGGAGTTTTTTTGTCAACCTCCTTCCGCACGCAGGCAGCAAAAGACGCTAAAGAATCCCGGCATAACTCCCCCCATTGAAGCCGTAAAGCAACCGCCTCTTTCGTATTTACGGTTATTTTTTTCTGCAGCTCCTCTCTGGAATAATATTTTCCAATCCGTTTTGCAAATTCCTGTAAATGCAAGTTGCAAAAACAAGAAGATCTGTTTTGACAAAACAGCCCATAATCGTCTTCAAAAATAATCATAAATGGCTTAGCTTTTTGGGCAACAAGTGCTACATCCGATGCAAAGCGCTCTTGAAAATCAGGATCCAGGGGGCAGCTCGACATTTCCGAAACTCCGCCATCAAGATTGATAACACGTTGAGACGGGAATTTCCCCGACTTCAAAGTCAGCAAATTCCACCACCCCAATTGAATATCGTAATCCTGCACCCCTTTTTTGAATTCTAGTATTTGATCCGCGATCTGTTCAAAACAGTCTTTTTGCGGATAACCAATACAACGCCAACCTTTCGACGGACCCGACAATATAAATTTCGAAAAGCCGGCCTTTTTATGCAGATCAATAACGCTTTTAATGCAGCCTTTCAGGTCGACATCCGTTAGTTTAACTGGAATAATAACATCGACCTGCTTCTCTGTTTCAAAGTCGTTTCTTTCTATCATCGTTTTTCTCTTTTTGTTTTCTGGCGTACGAACTTAACACAACCATAATCTATCATAAGTTTAAATATAAGACATATGTTTCATTTAATCTTAGCCGCTATTTTTGTCCCTCTTCAACAAAACATTCCACATGCCTTAAATTGCCCTAATTGAAGGCAACTCATTAAAACAATTATATGTAATAAGGTCCTCATAGAGCTCTTGTAAAATAAGTACAAAAGGAAAGGACTCATCACGAAGTAAAATTTAATACGTTAGAAGTATTTATGCAACTTATTCACGATAAAGAAATCAATCAATTCCAAAAATCAAAATATCTTTTATTAAATTTAGCAATAAAGATTAAAAAGACAAAACTTCGGAATAAATAGTTTTTCAAAAAATAAACAAAACATATTAGAGTATTTTCAAGCAAGGAATTATTACTTAAAATCGCAACCACCACTCCTGTTCAAAACATCATTCTAGCACAACACCCATTTTATACCACCATCGCACAAAACAATTCCGACACTCATTTTACCCCCCAAAATTCAAAAGCTTCATAAAAAACAAAATCTTTCTAGCTTCGAGCTTAGTCATCACTAAAAAAAGGACAGATCCCTCCCTGGATTTCACAAAATCTGATCGGAATTATATTATAACGATTCTTGACTTTCCAAAGATTCAGAATATATTATGATAACGTTGTCCATAATAACATTTTTAACGACAATAGAAAACAAGAAGACTCCTTTTATAGCGATCCATTGAATCCTATTCGCCCCCTTATCCTCTTAGTTTAGCAACGAAAGTTGTCGGGTTATCGTCTTCGATGTAAGAACGGAAAACAAGTATCGCAGACCTTTTTAGCGACACTCACGGAAAACATAGACTCGCGGCTTTCGAACAGCTTTCTCAATCATATCCATAAACCCACTCACATTCACGTGCCACGCGCATATTGTTGGTTGCAATTCCAGCCAAACACCAGCAATAGAAAAAAAAGAATGAAAAAATCAACGGATCCCATTAAAATAATTCTAACGGGTGATTTATGCCCCGTCGCCGATGTCGAACGCAAATTCCAGCAAAAACGCGGGGAAGAAGTTTTCGGCGATGTTTTACCCCAGTTACTTGACAAAGATCTTTCCATCACAAACCTGGAACTGGCTTTAACTCAAGGTGGCAAAGAAATCGACAAATGCGGCCCGAATCTAAAAGCAGACCCGGCTATTTTCTCGGAGCTCAAGAAAGCCGACTTCGATATTTACTCGGTTGCAAACAACCATGCACGCGACTTTGACGACTCGGCCTTTACGGAAACACTTTCGCATATTGAGGCAGCCGGCGCAAAATATATTGGCGGCGGAAGTGATGCTGCAACAGCAGCAAAGCCCCTTAAGCTAAATATCAAAAATATAAAAGTAGCCATTTTTGCCATCAGCATGCATTGTGACTGCGATGCCAGTGCAACCACACCGGGCGTCAATGCTTTAAACCTTCCTTACAATATTATGGACATTATGAAAACCGCCCAAGAAGGTTATCAGGTCCTAGTCGTTTTTCATGACGGCAAAGAATTTTGTCCCTTTCCAGCCGATCGGATCCGAAATTATTGCCATGCCTTTATTGATGCGGGCGCCTGTGCTGTCATTGGCCATCACCCCCATATCATACGAGGAATCGAGCGATACCGCGACGGTATCATTGCCTATAGTCTTGGCAATTTCCTTTTTCCTCAGCGTGACGGCACACCGATGCCCGATCCCTTTTGGTTTAATGGCTTTTCCCTTCGGCTGCAAGTAGGCTCTTCCGGACTTTTAGATTATGATGTTATTCCACATCATTACAATCATAAAAAAGGCTGCTTGGAACTCATGAACAAGGATGACCGGCATTTATTTTTCAAAAACCTAAATCGTCTAAATGACATTTTAGCATCCGGAAATCAAAATCAGCGTTATTTTTCCGCGGATAGCGAGTCTTTTACAGAATATGCTGATTTTTTGAGTAAATTCACCAAAAATTTATCGAATAATTCATGGGAAACGACTGCTGAGAAGCAAACCGCTAAAGCTTTCCATCATTTTCTTACCTGCAATGAACATTGGGATTTGCTGGAGGCACTAAGCCTACGAAAATGGCAAGGCGATGTAGATGTACCCGAAGACCTGAAAGAAATAACTCAAAGCCTCGGAAGGACTTTTTAGCGCATCAAAACAGCCGATCTTTCTATGATCTGTCCATTGGTGCGAGCTTTGCAATAAGCCGCCTCTGAAATGCAATGCAAAGCCGCACCCTGCAGATAAAATAATTTTTATCTTTTTATTTTACGCGCAGCAATTGATTCCAATCCGTCGTATATTCCGGCGAAAGATGCTCACGCCGCATTTGCCACTTTTTGCTGATTCCCTCTGATAAATTAAAGATGCTACCGCGACCATATTGCCGATTTAATTGATCCCGTACCGCTGATAATTTCTTATGCTGCACCGTCTTTTCGCTCGGCTGAAATAAGCTCAGCTGCGCGGGCTCTTCACGCTCTAATCCAAAAAAGAGAATACCAGATTTCTTATAGCGACGCCCCTTCCGAAAAATAGGAGACAATTTCGGCGTAATCTGCGACAGCATCTCCGAAGTGCTCGCAGTAGGATGCTCAAAGACAAAATGCACAGTATCAACCCCGCCATCCAGCAAATGCGGGCGGTATTCAGGATAAAACTGAAAATAAATACGAATGCCAGCAGCGCACTGTCCCTCTTTCCGCAGCTTCTCTGCCGCACGGGAAGTATAATGCGCCACCGACTCAGCCAAATCCTCGTACTCCACAACCGGCTGACCAAAACAGCGCGACCACGAAATGCTCTGCGAAAGCACCTCCTCTTTTTCCTCTTCAACCACCGATTGTCCGCGTAATTCCAGCATGGTACGAACCAGCATAATGCTAAACCGGTGCCGCATACTCTCTAAATCGGATGAAGCGAGCTGCTGCGCAGTGCAAATACCAATACGCTGCAACTTCGGTGCAAGCCGGCGGCCGACTCCCCAGACATCCTCCACCGGCGTTTCTGCTAATATTTCCGATGGATCTTCCGGCATTACAAAAATACCATCTTTGGATTTTTTGCCAATATGATTGGCAATCTTTGCCAGCGTTTTTGTTTGTGCAAAACCCACACCACACGGAACACCAACCCACTGCAATATCGTATTTCGTATTTCTTTTGCGCACGAATAGTAATCACTACCCGGACGTTTTAGATTAATAAAAGCCTCATCAATCGAATACTGCTCAATCGCATCTGAAAATTCATGCAGTATTTCCATAATTCTATGGGAAATATCACCATACAACTCATAATTACTGGAAATCAAAACAAGGCCATAGGATTTAATGAGATCGCGAAGCTGAAAATACGGGGTCCCCATTGGAATATTCAGCGCCTTAAATTCATTCGAACGAGAAACGACACAGCCATCATTATTGGATAAAACAGCAACAGGACGCCCTTGCAAACGCAGATTAAAAATACGTTCACACGACACGAAAAAATTATTTCCATCCACGAGGCCTATCATTTATAGAACCCGAAATCTGTAAAAAAAGACAGAAGCACTTCTTTTTCGACCATTCATCATCACTTTGTATTGCATCCTTGTAAAAAAGTCGTTGTTTTTATTTTTTCTGTGTAAAAAAGTCCGGGAAGAGAAATGGATCAATAACATCCCCCTGATCATTGCGAATCCAGCTTTCAAAAGAGCGCTTACCGGCAAATAGTTTAATGACTCGAGCGCCGGATCTCAGATGGTTCAGATAGCAGAAGTGGCCTGTTTTCCGTCCATAGGCCAAGCAGATATTATGATACATGACGGCATAATCGCTATCATGGTCATGCCCCGTAAAAACACCCATCACGCTTTTTGTTTCGAACATACTGGCAAACATACCGGAATTGATCTTTGGCCAGCAGCCGGATTCGCCACGAATCCCAACATGTCGGCTGCTGCCGCCCACAGCCGAGTATGCGTCTTCATATTCTGGAAGAGGAATATGAAAGAAAGCCAAGGAGGGCAGCGGAACGCCATTATTAGCAGCGGTAATTTTTGCCGTTTGCTCCCGGAACCAGTCTATCTGCGAAAACCGAAGCCAGTCATAACCGCCAATTTTTGCATAGGCATTGGAATCCAAAAAATAGAGCGGTGTCGTAGCTTTCTTTTTATAATCAAGCATAATAACATAATTACCCTGTCCATAAACCTCTTTCGGTCCAGTGATCGCAAGTGATTTTGGGAGCTCTGAAATAATAGAAAGAACTTTTTCATTCGTGCGACCCCCTTCATGATCATGATTTCCCATAATAGCAACCCAAGAAATATTTCGTTTTACCACTGGAGCAGTAAGAATTTCCCAGCCATTTTTCAAGTACTTCGGCGACGTGAGGACATTATCCCCCGTAAAAACAACCAAATTTGGATTCTCTTTTTCTAAAACACTGTCGATCGTTTTCATCATATTATCCAGCGTTGTTTGAATCCAGGCCTTTCTTTTCAGAGATTTTTCATCCGTTTTAACAATTTCTTCGGGCACTTCAAGATGCGTATCCGTGAACTGAACAATTTTAAAAGTTCCGTCTGAGGTATAATTCAAGACAACAGGCTCTGCCGCCATAATTACAAAATTGAAAAAAAATACCACAACACACAAAACAGATAAATTTGTTTTCATAATACTCTACATCCTCTTCATTGTTAATATTTTAATTTCGGGAAAACACATGTTTTAATGTAATATATATTCACACTATTGTTCTCGCTAAAAAGCAAAACTTTTTTTGAATCCATCGGAATGCAAAACATATTTTTAACGACCGTGTGCTCTTCTTCCTTTATGAAATTTTAGCGAATCGGGGTCTCATTTAAAACATCCGAAAATCTCTATATCAAGAATCATTCTTCATCCTAAATCCGGGGCCGTTGCAAATTTCAAATGATTTCCGCAGAGCTCATGCAATTCAAAAACAACGATTTCGTTCTTGCCTTTTTTCAATAAAGAACTTGGAATATAGAGCGTTTTCTGCGGGCCGGCCTCCCAATAACGCCCGACATTAAAGCCATTTACCCAAACATTCCCCTTCTTCCCTGGCAAAACCAAAAAAGTGTCCGCCACTTCATCAACTTCTAACACCCCGCGATGAAATGCCGGCTGATTCTTTTTCGGATTAAAACCACCATAGACAAGCGTCTCAATATGATCCAGCGGCAGCGTCCACGTTTCCCAGTTATACTGGTATTGCAGACAAATTCTTACACCCCCCAAAATTCCCTTAAAATCGCGGCCGACCTCCGTCCCATAATTAATTCGGCCCATATTTTCAACAAGGATATCCAACTGCATTCCGCTACGCGGGATTGTAATGTCAAATTCATCGCTCTCATCATTGCGATAATAGGTCGCAAAATACTCCCCGTCAAGAAAAATCAACGCGCGGTCATGCACATGATCCAAACCCAGCTTCATGTTGTTTACCGGTCCACTAAGTTTCGTTCGATAATGAATAAAGCCGAACGACTGTCCCCAATACTCCATCGATTCGGGAGTGACACTATTGTGTTTTTCACCTAATAAATCTAAATGATCAAACAGAAGCGC
>JBAYAV010000166.1:0-6804 GCA_041669565.1 Lentisphaeria bacterium | reverse complement strand
TCCCGTACCCCGATACATTCCCGTATTCCAATATGTTATCGCGTCCCGATACATTCCCGCGTTCATCCTTGGTTTTGGCAATTTCAATTATTCCATGAATATGATTTGACATAACCACAAATTCATCCAATTTTACAAATGGAAAATGTTTCGGTATTTCAAACCAATATTTTTGTGCCAATTCACCCATTTTATATCCACGAATTATAGATGCCAAATTTTGGGATTGTGGCGATTGTGGAGACGCAAAATTTTGCGTCTCCACGTTTCCGCGTCCCGTTACATTACATCTATAATATTTTAAAAAAGGTTTTTATTTTTGTTCTATAGGGAAGGGGGAAGAATTCAGGTAAAAAGGGCTCGTGATTTTATCAAATTTCTGTAGAGGGGCGTTCTTTTTCCACTTCTGGTTCTCTTCTTTTTAAGTCCGAACGGGGAAAACTCTCTTAAAAAGCAAGAAAAGAGTCTCTCTTTTAAACTTTTTTTCTTGTTTTGAATGTTAAAAAATAAGAGATGGATTATATTTATAATGCGTTTTTATCAAGAAACATTTGAATTTGTTATCGATGTATTTTCCCTTTTTTTATTTAGGAACCGTCTTTTGGAGTTGCTACTCTTTAAAATCGAGAGCTCATTAGGCGATTTCATTTTATGTTTATTGAAAGGTGATAAGGTTAAAGATTATTGATTTTGTAATCTTTGAGAAGTCTCTGTAAAGGAATAAATTCATTGTTTTTTTGTGATTTTTGAACGACTGTTCGTTGTTGTAGGCTGTGTGGTTTATTGGTACTATTTAGATAGCCGCAAAAATATGTAAAATAGCAGGAGTTGTTTTTTATACTGGTTTCCGGGAGGTTGTTGCTGTTTCAGGGGGGAGTCTCGACTCCTGAAAAGACTGTGGGGTCACTCGGTGTCTGATTTTTTATAGAAAAGGTTTTTTTTATGCAGGTATTAATTTTTGGCGGAACAGGAAATATTTCGAGTGATTTTGTTTCTTTATTGCTTGAACAGGGCAATGATGTAACATTATTAAATCGCGGAAATCATCCCCCCGTTGCCGGTTGTCAAAATTTAATTGCGGATTGTTCAGATGGGAATGCCGTAAAAAAAGCATTGGCAGGAAAAACATTTGACGTCGTTGTTGATTTTATTTGTTTTACGCCCGAAGATGCTAAAAATGCTTATAACGCTATACGAGAGCGATGTGGTCATTTTATTTTTATCAGTACGGCCGTAGTTTACGCAAAACCTCCTGCAATGATTCCAATTCGGGAAGATGCACCGAAAGGGAATCGCTTCTCAGAATACGGCCAGCTGAAATGGGCTGCCGAGCAATTCTTTATGGAAAAATTCGAAAAAGAAAATTTCCCCGTAACCATCATTCGACCATCCCACACCTATTCCAAAAAATGGATTCCCAATCCGCTAACAAGTGCGGGCTACAATTTCGCCTCACGAATTGAACATGGGCAGCCCGTTTTTGTGCATGATGACGGCCGTGGGCTGTGGACATTGACGCATTCGCGCGATTTTGCGCGTCCGTTAGCGGCATTATGTAAGAATGCGGAAAGCATCGGCGAGGACTATAATCTGACTTCCGATCATGTGATGACTTGGAATGAAATTATACTGGAAATTGCTTATGCCTTAGGGGAATATGAGCCCAAAATTGAGTATATACCAACAGACTTTATCTGTAAAGTCTTGCCGTTTATGCACGATAAGCTGGTTGGCGATAAAATGCATCCCGGGGTATTTGATAATACCAAATTGAAAAAGGCCGTCCATGGTTTTGATTGTGAAATCACGTTTGCTCAGGGCATCCGTGAGTCCATTGCTTGGTTTAAGGAGGATCTGGCGCGACAAGTTATTAATCCCGTAATCGATAGACAGTATCAGCAGCTGCTAACTGCTTGGGGAAAAAAATAGTAGGAATTATAAATTATGACATTTGCAAAAGAAATAGAAAAAGCAAAATTGCTTTTTGAAGGAAAAGAATATACGTTCCCGGTTTTAGCGGGGTCTGAAAATGAAAAAGCCATCGATATCCGTAAATTACGCCAGGAGACGGGCTTGATTTCTTATGATCCGGGCTTTGGAAATACGGGCGCATGTGAAAGCAATATCACCTTTATTGATGGTGAAAAAGGCATTTTGCGCCATCGTGGCTACGATATCGAGGATCTTGCGGAAAATTACACCTTCCTTGATGTTGCCTATTTATTAGTGCATGGCTTTTTGCCGACGGCAGATGAACGCATCAATTTCAGTGAGTTGATGAATCGTCATTCGATGGTCCATGAAGACATGCGTCATTTTTATCAGTTGTATCCAGATCATGCGCATCCCATGGCCATTTTGTCGGCGATGGTGGTTTCGCTTTCGACCTTTTATCCGGAATTGGATCACTCTTCGGAGGAATCGGTTGATATGATGGTGACGCGTTTATTATCCAAGGTTCGGACTTTGGCGGCGTTTTCTTATCAGAAGACCAAAGGCAACCCCATTGTGTATCCGCGGCGGGATTTCAAGTATTGCGAGAACTTTTTGAATATGATGTTTTATACGCCGGTAAATGGCTATGTTCCGGATCCGGAAATTGCGATGGCGTTAGATAAGCTGTTAATTTTGCAGGCGGATCATGAACAGAATTGTTCTTCCAACGTTGTGAAAGGGGTTGGTTCTACCGGCGCTAATTTATATGCATCGATATCGGCGGGAATTTGTGCCTTATGGGGACCGCTGCATGGTGGTGCAAACCAGCAGGTTATTGAAATGCTGGAGAGTATTTATAAGGTTGGAAATCTGGATGTGGATTATTTGATTGATCGGGCCAAAGACAAAAATGACTCTTTCCGGTTGTTTGGTTTTGGACATCGCGTTTATAAGTCCTATGATCCACGGGCAAAAGTTGCCAAAAAGGTCTGTATGGCGATGCTGAAAAAAATGAATCGCAAGGATCCCTTGGTTGATATTGCTCAAAGACTCGAAGAAAAGGCGCTCACGGATCCTTATTTTCAAGAACGTAATCTTTATCCGAATATCGATTTTTATACGGGCTTAACCTATCGGGCAATTGGAATTCCTACGAATATGTTTACGGTGATGTTCGCGATTGGCCGTCTGCCGGGATGGATTGCGCAGTGGCTTGAAATGCATGAACAAAATGACGGAAAAGTTTATCGCCCGCGGCAAATTTATGTGGGGCCCCGTAAGCGCGATATCCACACCAGAAAAATTCAGAAATCGGATTCCTGATCGATTTGTATCCGAACATTTATTCAAATTTTAGAAAAGGTTTTAAGTATTCATGAAAGAACGCACCATTGCTGTTATTCCTGCCCGATATGGCAGTTCCCGATTTCCTGGAAAGCCGCTGGCGTTGATTGCGGGAAAACCGATGATTCAGCGTACTGTTGAGTCCACGATGTCTTGCCCAGCTATTGACGAAGTCCTAGTAGCAACCGATGATCCGCGTATTATGGACGCGGTTCAGAAATTTGGCGGCAATGTTGTGATGACATCGGCGAATCACAAGACTGGAACGGATCGTATTGCGGAAGCAATTCAGGATGTGGAAGCAGATCTGATCTTGAATGTGCAGGGTGACGAGCCGATGATGGACCCGAATGTTTTGCAGCAATTAGTTGTGAAGATGCGTGAAACAAAGGCGGATATGGGAACGGTTGCGGTGCCTTTTGACATTGTAAATCATGATCCGGCCGATCCGAATTGCGTAAAGGTTGTTTTGGATAAGAAGGGCTTTGCGTTGTATTTCAGCCGTGCCTGCATTCCTTATCTTCGTTCGGGCTGTACGCCGGTGACACCGCTGCTGCATTGGGGACTTTATGCTTATACGAGAAATTTTCTAACGCAGTTTGTGCAGTGGGATCGCGGGGATTTGGAAGCATGCGAATCCTTAGAGCAACTTCGGGCACTGGAGAATGGCGCGCGCATTTGGGTTTTGCAGGCGAAGGAATGTAGCATGGGCGTGGATGTCCCCGAAGATATTGCAATCGTGGAAGAAATGCTCAAAAACAAAGAATGTAGTTATTAAAATTCAATCCTTGCGTTCTCAATGTAATAAAACGTAAAAGGTTGATGCTTGCAACAAAATGAATGATATTATAATTCAGGGTGCGTCTCAGCACAATCTTAAAAATATAAATGTAACAATTCCGCGTGATTCGCTGGTTGTTATTACTGGCCCCAGTGGTTCGGGAAAATCTTCTCTGGCATTTGATACCCTCTATGCCGAGGGACAGCGCCGCTATGTGGAGAGTCTGTCGGCGTATGCGCGGCAATTTTTGGACCGTATGCAAAAGCCAAAAGTGACTCATATTGATGGCCTTTCTCCGGCAATTGCGATTGAACAGCGTTCAGCGGGGCGTTCCCCACGCTCCATTGTTGCCACTACTACTGAAATCTATGATTATTTGCGGCTTCTTTTTGCGCATATCGGGCATCCGCATTGTCCCAAATGCGGGCGAGAAATTAAAAGCCAGAGCGCAGAATCGATCTGCAATTACTTAAGCTCTTTGCCCAAGGGCAAAAAAATGATGATTTTGGCGCCGTATATCCGCGGTCGAAAGGGCGAGCATCGCGATGTTCTGGAGATGATCCGCAAGGACGGCTTTGTGCGCTTGCGCTTGGATCAGAAAGTGATGGCTGTTGAGGATGCCCCGACAAAGCTGAGTAAAAATGTGCGGCACACCATTGAAGCCATTGTGGATCGCCTGGTGATTGGCAGTACGGAGCGAAGTCGTCTCAATGATTCTGTAGAGCTGGCCTTAAAAAAGGGCGGTGGAATTCTTACGATATTAGTGGAAGATCCGGGGAGCAAAGAGGGCTGGAAAGAGGAGCAAATCAGCGAGCATCTGGCCTGCCTGGACTGCAATTTGAGTTTCGGAAAACTTCAGCCGAGAAATTTTTCGTTCAACAGCCCGTATGGAGCCTGTACGATTTGTGATGGCCTGGGCAAGCAGCTCATTTTTCTGCCAGAGCAAGTTGTTCCTGATCCGGAATTATCGATTAAAAAGGGCGCGATCCCTTTATGGCGACGAGGGGGTCGGCGGATGATTATTCTCTATAATCATTATTTGCGCTGTTTAGCCAAGCAGTATGATTTTGAGCTAAAAACACCCTGGAAAGACCTCCCCGAAAAAATACAGCAGGTTCTTCTGTATGGAACGGGCGATGAAGAGGTTAACTTTGATCATTTCATGCGCGGCAAGATGCGCGTTTGGCGGAAGCCGTTTGAGGGGATTATCCCAAATCTGCTGCGTCGGCATCGTGAAACAGAGAGTGAAGATGTCCGGTTGCGGTTGGAAAAGCAAATGACCTTTAAGGTCTGCCCCGGTTGTAAGGGCGCGCGCCTGAAACCCGAATATCTGGCGGTTACGATTAACGGGAAAAACATTGCGGAATTCTGTGATATGCATATTGATGATGCCCAGGTGTTCATCAGTAATCTGAAATTGCCAGAACAGGAACAGCATATTGCGGACGAACTGATCCATGAAATCAGTGCGCGGCTAGGCTTTTTACAGTCGGTGGGGTTAAACTATCTTACGTTAAATCGTGAAAGCGGGACGCTTTCCGGCGGGGAATCCCAGCGGATTCGGCTCGCCAGTCAGGTTGGCAGTGGTTTAGTGGGGGTGTTGTATATTTTAGATGAGCCGAGTATTGGATTGCATCAGCGCGATAATGATCGGCTTTTGGCAACGCTCAAGCGATTACGGGATCTCGGAAATACGGTAATTGTTGTGGAGCATGATATCGATACGATGAAATCGGCGGATTATCTGGTGGACCTTGGTCCGGGTGCGGGAGCAAATGGCGGTTATCTTGTTTGTGCCGGAACGCCAGAAAAAGTAATGGCCTGTAAAGAGTCCGTAACGGGACAATTCCTCAGCGGTAAGCGGTCGATTGCCGTGCCGACAAAGCGCAATGCCGGAAATGGCAATTGGCTGAAAATATGGGGTGCGGCCGCGCATAATCTAAAGAAAATAAATGTCGCGATTCCGCTGGGCACGCTTACCTGCATTACGGGCGTTTCCGGCTCGGGAAAAAGCACCCTGGTTAATAAAATTCTGACCCGCGCGGTGATGCAGAATTTTGGTCTGAAAACAGAGGACCCGGGCGCGTATAAAAAAATTGAGGGCATTCAATATATCGATAAAATGATCGTGATTGATCAAAGCCCGATTGGCCGGACTCCGCGCTCGAATGCCGCAACTTATACCGGCCTTTTTGATGTCATTCGCCAAATCTTTGCGCAAACCAACGATGCAAAGGTCCGCGGATACAAGCCGGGTCGTTTCAGTTTTAATGTAAAAGGCGGGCGTTGTGAGGCGTGTCGCGGCGATGGTACCCGAAAAATAGAGATGCAGTTTTTGCCGGATGTCTATGTTGTTTGTGAAAACTGCCATGGCCAGCGTTATAATTCTGAGACGCTGAATGTGCGCTATAAGGGCTATAATATTTCAGAAGTATTGGATATGACCGTGAATAAGGCCTGCGACGTTTTTTGCAATGTGCCGCGTTTAACGAAAAAACTGGAAACCTTGCGCAGTGTTGGTTTGGGGTATATCCATTTGGGGCAGCCGGCGACAACGCTGTCTGGCGGTGAGGCACAGCGTGTGAAACTGGCAACGGAATTAAGCAAAAATCCGCTGGGACACACGTTTTATGTTCTAGATGAACCGACAACCGGGTTGCATCTTTCGGATATCGAACAACTGCTGACCGTATTGGAAAAGCTTCGCGATCAGGGAAATACCGTCCTTGTTATCGAGCACAATC
>JBAYAV010000165.1:0-6822 GCA_041669565.1 Lentisphaeria bacterium | reverse complement strand
GCGGACCATCCATTTTTAGTAACGCATGTTTTAGCTTCCCACAAATCATTATTTCCCGAATCCGAAAACATTCCCCCGCCTGCTCCCACAGCCAATTGCAGACTCCATGCTTTCGGGTCAACACCGCCAAAATGGATTTCAATTAAGTCGCCTTGCCAAATAGAACTGCCATTCAGACAATGATCTGCATAAACTTTTTCCGGCTCGTCGCATTGCACACCAAAATATAAATCCTTCTTATAGCGGAGTACTTTTACTTGCGTCATCGCTTTTGGCAGACCCTTTTTTTGATAAATTTCAAAATCGCTGAATGTTTCAGCAATTTGCCACACTTGATCATGAAGTTTGCCATCTAAAATGGGTGCTGTAGCACTTGCGGGAACCATAAGTGATTTCTGCGGAAAAATAGAATAAGAAACGAAAGTTAACATAGACATAAGAAGAAAACCATTCCAATTAAAAGAAATAGAAGAAATATTTTTTTTAATATATACTGCAAGTCATGGGATGCTTTTATTTTTCACGGACAATTTTCAAATCATCGGAAAAAATCTCTAAAGCTCCACGAACAGCGCGCTAAAAACATGGTTTGACTATTCAGGGGGAAAACTCTTGATTGATCAATCGCAATTTACAGAAAAATCTTTACCGGTCGTCCTCATCACCGCAAAAAAACGTGGCGAGATACCGTTCTTTCTAGTCGTCAGAAATAGTCAAGCTACTTGTCAAAAGGCATTGATTGAGATTCAAAACAAGGAAATGGAGAATTTTCCAATATAGACGGATATATGTAATGTCAAAAATCTGACGTCTGCACCGGCTGATATTATTCACTTCGATTGCGTACGCAACCGCAAAGAAATGCAAAAGTCGCTCTTTGACTACACGCCGGCTGTTATTGCCACGGGTGGAAAACATGCATCCCCATACGACTTTAGCATTATTCTTGGAGAAAACCCCGGCTTTACTAGGGACCATCTGCCAGACTTTTTACAGCGTCTCGTGACCAGTCCTTTTCCCAAGGATCTTGAAAAGGACGCTATTGTGCCGGCACTTCCGTCACAAAACAACAAGCTATCCCGAAAGGAAACGACTTTGCGAGCCACTGATTTCGGTGTTGACAGCGATCCAAAAACATCTGTAATTTCCCCTGATTGCTATTAACAATTTTTTATATAGATTTTATTTTCAAGCCAAGTTTCATCTAATTCAACGAGAAGCGCAGTTGCGATTCTCAGCAATGATTCCTTGTTGGGAAATACTCTAATTTCTTTAGATTTAATTTAGGATACTGTAAAGCCTGCAACAGGTTCTATTTTTCGCTCATAAATTTAAGATCATCAAAAAGTAGCTGTTTCGATGTTGACCAACTTCGCAAAAGGATCGCCGCATTTACCGTGCCGGGCGGAATAACACCGCTAAGTTTAAACGAATGCCATATTGAAGAACTATTGGCATAAGTTGTTACCGTTGTATTCGGCAAGAGTTTCCCATTTTTGTCATAAAACAAGACATAAATACTCCCATTAGAGCCCTGATGTTTTCCCGTAAATTCAAAAAACACCTCAGGTTTCACAGGCATTTTATTGCTAAGGGTATCGCACAGAGACTGTTGTTCTCCTTTTATTAAGCACATGACGGCATTCCCATCTGGTGCCTGTTTCATTTCCATTCGTTTGCAGGTGCTAGGTGAATTCCAACCCACTACTTTATTATCTTTTCCATTCTCAAACGACGGATTTTTTAGCAAATTGTCCAAACTTTTATTTTTAGCAAACGCAAGAGTTGAAAACAATCCCGGTTGATTAAAATCACCAATCATGATTGAACTTGTTGAGCTATGCTGTGCTCGGCCTTCAGGCGCCGCCATATTATAGCATAAATTTATTCTGCATTTTTCCAGCGATTTTTTTGGATTTAGTTTCAGTTGTTTTCGCGGGACTGCGATTTCGGCCTGCCAGCCATTTGGAAGTAGTTTCACCGCATATTTTGCATGGCTATTCCACGCTTCATGCGGTGGCTCGCCACCGCCCTGATAAAACATATCCCTCATTTTATTATCGCTTGTTAGTTGAATTTTATAGTAGCTATCCTCATCATTATTCGAGTCGAGGCAAATTTCCACGTTACCAAATTGGTGGCTTAGTGCATACCGTTCTCGATTTGGGCCATTTAAAGTAAAAGCGAAGTATAGATCATTTTCATCATACAGCAATTTTACATTCGCGAATTTGATTCTTTGGGCCGTTATATTTTGATAGAAGTCCCAGTTCGGAATATTTTGCCAATCCGGCTCATCGAAATTGCCATCCATTTTTAGTTTATTTTTTGTTTCGGTGCTAATGATGATATTGGATTTTTGAGATCCGCTGAAAGACTTTTCAAAATCATTTAGTCCTAATTCCATTGCGCCAAAAAAGAATTTTTGGAATAACCGCGCGCGCTGTAGTTGAATTGGATCAACGATAATTTTCATTGCGTCAGCCATCTGTTTTTGATAGCAATCAATATTTTCACGATTAAAATAATTCTTATAGACATCATAATTACTTGCGTTAGAGCTCGCGATCTTGGTACAATTCTGCTCCACATCGCCGAGTAATTTTTTCATTAGAGGAAAAGCATCCGCGCCAAAATAATGAAAAATAAAATCATCGCTAACTTTTCCAGCATCCAGTTGCGGGTCCCACATAAGTTTGTATAAGACATACCGATTTATCAATTCATACATCCTTGAATTACGATCGACTTCGATTTTTAGATTTTTCGATCGTTTTGCAATTTCTTTGAAAAAAGCTCCGAGATGCCTTGGAAAAAGCATCGGGATATATTTTCGGGGTTTCCGATTCCAGCGATAAAGAAAATGAAGCCAGTAAGCAGGCGGGTTATTCGTGTACGCCATCCACTCATCAGATAACGCTAGAAGATTTTTCATATAATCCGGATTTGCCGCACTCACAATATTATTCGCATGGTACATACAAAGCCCAACAATAATATTATCGGGCAATTTTTCAATATTATCCGGCGGCAAACTATAGGCCGAATAGGCTAAGTTTATAAAATATTTATGTGGGAACTTTTTGATATTCGCATCACCTATTTTTTTCACAAAGCCCCATATTAAGTTGGAAAGCTGCTTTGGAAATGGTTTTGAGTAATCAATATATTTTTGACATTCTTTGCATACACATGGCGCATACGTATCATGAGGCAGCAAAGAAAAAGTATCCTTGTAAGCCGCTTCAGCAAGCCAGCCATTGTTATTCGAAGAAGATTTATGATAGAAAATACCGCGCGTCTGAGGTTTTTCCCCACGAAAGAAGGCATCAATATCCTCCATACTTTCATGAAACATCCCCAAACTTGAATAGCATAATGAATAACGCGGTAAGTGAGTCTGACTAGGAATATTACGCTTACCATCATCACGAAGCGCAAAATATTCCGGATGCTTGCTACCAAAACGACCATCCCAAGCGTGTCTGTTTGGGCGGTGATTCATCGCAAGAAATTTAGTAGCGCCGCCTTGGCGTAAAATCCAAAGCATGTTATTATTGCCGCTCCAGTGTAATTGTTCCCCCTCTTCAGGGTAGATATAATGCCAGATAGAGCTAGGTTCGTCTTTTTTCAGCCAGCAGTTGCCGTAAAGGACTCGCGAGATAAAATGCGGAGCTTTTTGTCTTTCAAAAGAATCTGGAAGCGCAATCGATTCGTGGGATGGAATCGATTCGCCTAGTGTTCCAGGAAACAACCACCGGACACCTATTTTTTCAAGAAAACGCCAAACACCAACAGCAGTGCCCATGTCAAAATCCCAGTGATCTAAAGAGTATTCATTCGTATCACTTAACTGACCATCTAAATTTTTACGCAGTTCAAATAATTGTTCACCAGCCTTATCGGTTGAATCATTTCCAAGAATATATAAATTGCCATTCACCGCTGTGATGATATAGCCATACGCTGATAGCTTCCTGGTATCTATTTTTGCCTGTGCGCTATATTTTGATTTTCCAAGAAAAATATTAGCTGCATTCGCAACAGGAACTGACGCGATATTGAATTTTTTGCCCGTTATTTTTTGCAGATACGATTGAAGCTCTCCGCCAGCAAAACGGACTGATGGCGGGGCCTTTTTTTCAACAACAATTGTTGCAGGAGGCGATGTTATCGAAATAGAGCCCGCAAATACCACTGTTGTTATGCCAGACAATATCATCGTTAACGCCCATTTCATTACGATCCTTAATCTTATCATGACGACTCCATTTGTTTTAAACTGCGCATCGTTCCAAGTTTATAATGCAATAAGTAGTGCTATTTTTCCAAAATTAATATCCCAAATTTTTCAGGCACATAATTTTTAAATTCACCGGTTGGAGACCACCCGCATCTTGTCAAGGTCTTTCCTTCGATACGATTCCGATAAAAATTAGCGGCTAGATTTCCGGTAAAACTTGAATCTGCGATACCCAGATTAGCAAAAGGAATGCGAATTTCAGCAACCCACCGATTTTTTTCTTTGGTGACATGAACTTTGGAATCGCTATTCCATTTTACGTTATTACTAGCATGAAACCGGACTTCCACATCATAAACAGCACCATTCGTATTGAAAACAACTTGATAGCATTTTTTCCGATTCGTTTCATCGGGACAAATAAATATTTCGATACTGTCATCCAGCCAAACCCAATCGGTATCATTTCCTTTAATTTTGGCTTTTATGTTTTCCATTTTAGGCTCATTGCAGATAAATTTAAACCACAGATATTGCTTATCATAGCCCGCGCAAAGCCATGTTTCCGGGTCATATTTTTTTCCGCTTTTATCTAAAAATTTAACGGGCTTTATTTTCTCAAAAGGCTTTTTAGTATTTATCACCGGCAGGTTTAATTTTTTGAATCCGAGTTTTCTTACCCTCGTTAGCCTGCCGCTACCAATATTAAATTCTTTTTGGATTAGTTCTACTCTTTTGCGATAAACAGAATTTGCTTGTGTGGCATCGGATGCCTGTTTTAAGGACGCATTTAATTTGGCAAGAACTGCGGGGGTAAACATATCATCTGGTTTGGCTTGCAAGTTTTCAGAAACAATTTTGTGGTGTCTTTTCTGGGCTGACAGCCAAAAAGATTTCATTGGAATCGAAGCCGGCCCATAGAAAAGATGACAGTATTCATTCACGAGCGCATCCAGATCTAAGTCCGGCTCCCAGTAAAGGCGCCCCGTCACATAAAGATTTAAATGCTGCAAGCCTGGTGTTGTCAGACAATCAGAATTACCCCATCCCTGTCCTTCGGACTCGATAAATTCACCGCTATATTTAGGATTCTTGAACATATATTTCAGTTCGTCGTTTATCGTGTCAGTAAAAACGATCGGAAGGCCTTTCCACGGCATCCAATGATCGAGATACCAGTTCCATAAATAAATGCGGTCAACTTTCTTGGACCATGTCTCTATTTCTTTATGAAGGTCTGCTTTTTCATCAGGATTCGCAAGAAAACTGCGATGATTACAAAACATAACTGCGACATTCGGCATGGTTTGAATTTCGACAGGCGGTTTTCGATAAGCCTCGTACGCTAAACACCCCACATATTTATGAGGGAATTGCTTTGCCACTAACGCGGCAACTTTCCGGGTAAAATTCCATATATAGTAGGAGTATTTTCCCGTTTCACCGGCATCAGGACGAAGTTCGGCCTGGCAATTTGGACATTCACATATTTTAATTAATCCGTCATTGGGAACGAGGGGATAAACATCCATATTGGGATGCGTTTTGAAGTAATCGATAATATTTTCGGACCATTGTTTCACAGCATCTTGATTGGTTAAACAGAGGTTCCCGCCACCCATAATAACGCCCTCTTTATCAAATGCGCGTTTCCCATCTATAATGGCGAAATATTCCGGATGTGATTTGCGATATTTTTGGAATCGGCAATAAGAATGCATAATGACGACGGGTGATTTTCCACCAAAGCCAACACGATGTGCCCATAGTGCGCTTTCTGGACTATACTCGAATCGGGAATACCACGGATAGCGGTAATTTACTCTAGGTGCTCCGGAAAGAGCCAGTTTGGGTACCGTTAAATTTGGGGCTGGAGTGACCACTGTGCCGAGTTCACCAGGCATATAAAATCGCATATTTCCAACTTTCCGAAGAAATTCATAAACGCCAGTCAGGGTCCCTGCTTCGCCAAACATCCCCAGTTTTAACGTTGTATTATAGACTTCATTACGATTCCATGGATTGCGCGGGCCAATGACCGCGCCGCCTTTATAGTCGCGTCCAATAATTGCCAAAAAGCCCTTCCCAGTTTGAATCTGATAGCCCTCACTCGGAAGTTTGTCCGCAGTAATACCGATTTTTGTCAATTCAGGAGATTTCCCAACATAAATAACGGGAGACTTCGTCGCTTTATTTACGATTTTTAAATTCGCCTTACAGATTTCATTTGTAAATTTTTGCAATTCTGTAGCCGCCAATTTTACGGTATCCGCGGCATCGGGTGCCACCACAATTTCTTGATAAGGCCTCCCCGTTTCATCAAGCAACGCCGCTTGAAGCGACAAGACCCCAACTGTCATAAAAATAATAGATAATAATTTAGCTTTCATCGACTGGCTCCTTTTTTATTTTTTAACGAACAAAGTTAATGTAATTGATATGATATATTTAATTTTATAGGGGTATAAAGTTGGGGTGACCAATTTTCAAACAACACTATATGTAGTATATTAGTGTCATGGCTAATTATCCAAACACATCAAAAGAGTTTCAAGTGCAGTTTGTTACAGAAGAAGATT
>JBAYAV010000164.1:0-6849 GCA_041669565.1 Lentisphaeria bacterium | reverse complement strand
TTCGATATTTGTGGTGGTATTTATCGTTCATAATTTTGTTTTTATCGGTATAATAGTGATGTCTCCGTTCCGACGTCTTGGCGGGAGGGTACAGAGACGCACGGCCGTGCGTCTCTACGAGAATATTTTCAAAATAACGTGATGTTTGAATTAAGGATAAAGACGTCGCCAAAACAACCGATGTTTGAAATCAAAAACGACGCACGTCCGTGCGCCGCTACGAGAAAATTTTCAAAATAACGCATAGGTGTGGGACGGCTATGAAAATATATTGAAAGGGGGTGCGTCTTTGTTGATATTCCACGAACATCCGATTTGGGAATAAACTCGTAGATACGCGAGACAGAACTATTATCTCATCGTGCAGATAGCCGATATAAGACGGACATTCATGCTACATAGCAGCCTCTTTAGGAGGTTGCAACAGCATGCGAATAGTGAAGACATTCTGGGAGTCCTTTTGTGAAGCGGTTTTGAAGGGCAACCCTAACCCGTGTACTCACAGAAATCGACATGGGCGGATGGAGACTTCCATACGACACCGACTGACCGGACTGCCGAACTTCGCCCCAGTCCAAAACCCGTGCCCACAATAGATAAAATAGAGGCCGCCAATCACTCTCAAAACATCAACGCTTATAGGGTGTTAAAGGAGTAAAAACCGCAGCCATAGAAATACTAATACCCTCGTTTCAGAACGGCAAGCGGGGCAAGGGGAAAATGTATTTTTCGAGATTCTGATTCTTTTCAACTGATAAAAATATGAAATTGTTCTTTCGCACTTGAAAAATGTAGTATAAATAGTAAATTAAGCGCACTGTTCAAAAAACATCAGGAGAGATGGCTGAGCGGTCTAAGGCAGCGGTCTTGAAAACCGCCGTATGCGCAAGTGTACCCTGGGTTCGAATCCCAGTCTCTCCGCCATTTATTTTTATATTCATCGGATAGAAAATTATTCATAAAGTATTTCTTCTTTGCAGATCCCCTTATGTCAAAGACTTCTGCAGATTCCCCGAACTCACAAATTGAACCACAAAGAACTGATTAGCAACTGAATAACAGCTATATTCCGCCTCTGTTCTATGGATTGTCTCTGGAGAGTATTCCGAGGATATATTTCACTGAAAGCCACTTAATCCATAAGGGATAATGAGTTTTCAAAAAATCACCCATATCTATGCGCTTCCCGCCTTGCTGAGTTATTATTATCGAGCGTAGAATAAAATATTTTCATTTTGATTAAAAAGCTGAGAAGAGAACAGTTCTAAAAAACCAGTTCAAAATTATTGTGCTTAAGTCGGCTATTATTTTCGCAGTTCACTCTGGATGCCGTTCTAAAACAACACAAAAAGATGCATTTGATCCCACTCTAATAGCTTGCCCAAAATCCTCAAAAAAACATGCAGAAAGGCGTCTTTACCGACTCCTTTCTGCATTCTTCCACCCTTGATCTTTTCCTTTTTTAAGAAATTTTCTACCGAAATAGGAAAAGAACCATTATATTACAGAAACATCTTTAAAACAACACAAAAAGATCCTAAATGATAAGGAACTTATGATGGCAAACAACCCTACCCAAATAGCGGCACGAGTCCGCGAACTGCGCGAAATACTCGAAATTTCCGTGGAAGATATTGCAAAAAAACTGGAAGTTACACCAGCACAATATCAGCAATACGAAACAGATAAAGTCTCCATGCCCATCAGCACCCTTTATAAAGTCGCTGATATATTCAACGTCGACTTTACCGTTCTCCTCACCGGAGAAAGTCCGCGAATGGCTGGCTATACCCTCGTTCGCGCCGGTCAAGGCGTGGACGTCGACCGATACCCCGGCTACAAATTTCAGTCCCTCGCGTTTAATTTTATTAAACGAAGCATGGAACCGATGCTGGTACAACTTGAAGATGACGGAAAAGAAGCCGCATTGGTAACCCACGGCGGACAAGAATTTAATCACGTACTGAAAGGAAACGTCAAGGTCGTCGTAGGCAAACACGAATTTATCCTCCATAAGGGAGATTCGTTCTACTTCGACCCGCGGGTCCCCCACGGGCAACGCGCTGTTGGAGGGCCTGCCACCTTCCTTACCGTTATTCAAAAATAAATATACAAGTATATCAGGATTCAAAAAATGTTAGAAAAGTTTCTCCCTCGACAGGAGTTTAATTCCTATGAGGATTTTATAGCCAATTACCGCATCAACATTCCCGAAAAATTCAATTTTGCTTATGATGTCGTCGACGGCTGGGCTGAAACACAGCCCAACAAGCCGGCATTAGCCTGGATGAATGACAAATCCGACGAGATCAAAGAATATACCTTCGGCGACATGAAACGCATGTCCGATCAAGCGGCCAATATGTTTGTCAAACAAGGCATCCGCAAAGGTGATTTTGTCATGACCATATTAATGCAGCGCGTAGAGGTATGGGTCACCATTCTAGCCCTCCACAAAATTGGCGCTATCGTTATTCCAGCAACATTTCAGTTAAAAAGCCTCGACTTGAGCTACCGTTTCAATGCCGCAAAGGTCAAGATGTTTATCTGCGTAGATGAGCCTTGGCTTTTAGATGAGGTAAAAGATGCGCTCAAAGACAGTCCGACCATAAAAAAGGTCATGGTGGTCGGCGATCATGTTCCTGAAGAATATCTCGATTTCCGCAAAGAATTTGCCGCTTCTTCCGACCAATGGGAAAGGCCGACCGGCAAGAACTTTCCCTGCATGCATGATCCGATGCTGCTCTACTTTACCTCTGGCACGGCCTGCTTACCCAAAATGGTACTCCATGATTTCGTCCATCCTCTCGGGCATATCGTAACGGCAAAATACTGGCAACGCGTCGAAGACGGCGGGCGGCATTTAACCGCCGTGGATTCTGGCTGGGCAAAATTCAGCTGGGGCAAAATTTATGGGCAGTGGTGCTGCGGAGCCGTCATCGCGGCCTTCGATTCCACGGGGCATTTCAGCGCATCTAAATTTCTATCCGCCATTGAAAGACTCAAGCTCACGACCTTTTGCGCACCGCCCACCATCTATCGGTTCCTGATTCGTGAAGACTTAAGCCAGTATGATTTCAGCACCATCAAACGCTGCTCCATTGCCGGCGAACCGTTAAACCCGGAAGTCTACAACAAATGGCTTGAAAAAACAGGGCTGAAATTAGTCGAGGGTTTCGGCCAGACTGAAACAACCGTCCTAATTGCCAATTTCCCGTGGTTCGATATTAAACCGGGCTCCACTGGCAAATTTTCGCCAATTTATGATTTGGAAATTCTCGATAAAGATAATACCCCCTGCGAAGACGGCATCCCCGGCAGAATTGTCATCCGCAATGCCAAGAAGACACACCCCACTGGACTATTCCGCGAATACTACAAAAACCCCGACGCGATGGCCAAAAGCTGGGCAAATGGGGATTACAGTACCGGCGATATGGCCTGGCGCGACTGCGACGGCTACATCTGGTTTGTTGGTCGCGATGATGATGTCATTAAGAGTTCCGGCTATCGGATCGGGCCCTTTGAAGTGGAAAGCGCCCTCATGGAACATCCCGCTGTTTTAGAGTGCGCAGTTACCGCCTACCCGGATCCTATTCGCGGAGAAGCCGTGAAAGCAACCATTATACTAAATCCAAAACTGGATTATAAACCATCCTCTGAATTAATAAAAGAATTACAAAATCATGTAAAACATGTAACCGCGCCCTATAAATATCCACGCATTATCGAATTTGTGAAAGAATTGCCAAAAACACATTCCGGAAAAATTCGCCGTGCGGAGATTCGCAGCCGCGATTTGGCAAAATTACAAAACAAGAACTCCTAAAAAAAAAGCGCCGACGCGGTTCTACGTCACGCCGGCGCTTTTTTGGTCTATTATGCACAAAATTATCCGCTGCAGTTTCATTTTTATCGGAAGCCTGGCAATGCTGGGCTTTTTTCTTTCCCGCTGTAGCAATAATCCATGGCCATCAGAATACACTCAACAAAACACCCTCTTTACCAGCTATTCAAGCGCCATCAAAAGCCTGGATTCCGCCACATGCTATTTTGTGCATGAATCCGCCATCCTTGATAATATTGTGGAGCCACTCCTTAGTTACGAATATCTCACACGACCCTATAAACTAAAACCACAACTGCTTGCCAAAATTCCCACACCCGTTTATTTTGACCACAACAATCATATTTTGACGGGCGACCCGCCCCCCGAAATAGTCACCCGAACCGAATATACACTCGAGATCGAGCCCGAACACCGCTATCAGCCCCACCCCTGCTTTGCCCAGCCACGAGAAGTAACGAGCGAAGACCTAAAAATCAGCATGACGCGACTCTGCGATCCGCGTCTCGCATCACCCGTCTATTCCACTCTCAGCTCCTTTATCACCGGTATGCACGAATGCTCCGACGCCATCCGGGAAAAAATTCACAGACAACAAACCGCACAATCTCAAACAAATCCCCAAGAATCCATTCTGGTTGACTATCGCAAAATTCCCTTTGCCGGACTGGAAATAGTGAGCACCCACACTTGCAAGTTGATCTTATCCCGTAAATATCCACAGGTTCTCTACTGGATGGCGATGCATTTTATGGCCCCCATTACCTGGGAAGCGCTTTCTTACTACAACAACCCCGAAATCATCAGCCAAGGCACGCATTTCAAAAACCACCCCGTCGGCAGCGGCGCCTACATGCTGAAAGACTTCGCGCCCAATCAAAAAATAATTCTGACTAAAAACCCGAATTACGCGTTCGGACATCCAACAGAAAATGCGTCCATTGAAAATATCTACTTTCAATTCGAGCGCGAAAGCATCCCTAACTGGATTAAATTTCAACAGGGATACTACGATAACAGCGGCGTGCCCGGCGATATGTTCGATTCCGCGATTATCATGAACCCCACTGGTGAACTCTCCCTCTCCCCAAAAATGCGCAGCCGCGGCATGAACCTGGATAGCATTATTTCGCCGATCATCTACTACTTCGGCTTTAATATGCTCGACCCGGAAGTCGGCGGCATCACCCCCCAAAAACGCGCCCTTCGCCAAGCCATCTCCATCGTGCTGAACTATCAGGAATATATCGACATCTTTTTAAATGGACAGGGCCTGCCCGCCCAAAGCATCATCCCTCCTGAAATCTTTGGCGGCGGCACAACTCAGAAATACTGCAATCCATACATCGACCAATGGGATGCCAAGCAAAATCGTTTTCGGCGAAAATCGATAAAAGAGGCCCGCGCGCTTATGAAGGAGGCCGGTTATCCCGGTGGCATCGGTTCCAACGGCACGCCGCTCACCCTTTTTTTGGACCACGCTGCCGCCGGCTCCACGGCCTTCAAGGCACAATTTCAGTGGCTGAAAGGCAAATTTTCGCTACTTGGAATTCAACTCCAGGAACGCCCCTCCGATTTAAACCGCTGGCGAGACAAATTAGCCACCGGCAACTGGCAGCTTATCTTCAACAAAGGCTGGGTAGCCGATTACCCCGATCCCGAAAATTTTTTATTCCTTTTTTATTCAAAGAATGGCGTAGTGGCCAGTCATGGCCGGGGTGCCAATTATGTCAACTACAGCTCGCCGGAATATGATCCTATTTTCAAAAATCTGGAGACCATGCCCAACTCACCAGCTCGCGCCAAATTAATCCAACAAGCCAATGATATTCTGCAAAAAGACGCGCCGTGCTGCTGGGGATTCTATCCAGCAAAAGTGGTCCTGACCCATAAATGGCTGAAAAACTACAAACTGCATGACGTGGCTTACGACACTATGAAATATCAAAAAATAGACATCAAACAACGCCAGCAATGCCAAAAAGAATGGAATAAGCCCAAAATCATGCCCGTTCTTATCGCGTGCACACTGATCGCCTTCTCGATGATGATGGGCCTTTTCTTTCGGAGGAAAAAGTAATGGCGGCCTATATCATACGACGACTTCTTTTTTCGATTCCCATTTTAATTGGGGTTAATCTTCTCGTCTTCATGCTCTTTTTTTTGGTCAATACTCCAGACGACATGGCGCGACAGGCCTTAGGAGACAAAGCCTCACAGCCAGAACAGCTGAAACGCTGGAAAATAGCACACGGCTATCAATATCCTAAATTCTGGAACCGCAACGCATCCGGCACAAAAAAAGTGTCCCAGACTATTTTTTATCAAAAGAGCCTGCGCATGTTCTGGGGAGACTTTGGCCGCACCGACATGACCATGGAGCCCATCAGCCGGGATATCTGTTCCCGCATTGGTCCCTCCTTATTTCTAACCATCCCGATCTTTTTAGTCAGTCTCCTTCTGAATGTGTTTTTTTCGCTTTTCTTAGCCGCCCGACGCGGCACGGTCATCGATTTTATGGGACAGTTTTACTGCGTGATACTCATGTCCATTTCCACCCTGATTTACATTATTGCGGGGCAATTCTGTTTTGCAAAACTGCTGCATTTAGTACCCGTATCCGGCTTTGCGACGGGATTTTCCATGGTGAAATTTCTTATTCTGCCCATCTTTATTGGGATACTCAGCAATCTCGGCTCCGGCATACGCTTTTATCGGACCCTCTTTTTAGAGGAGATTAATAAAGATTACGTGCGCACCGCGAAAGCGAAAGGCCTAAGTACCAAATACATCCTCTGGACGCACGTACTGAAAAATGCAATGATTCCCATTTTAACCAACCTGCCGCTACAAATTCTCTGGCTGATTATGGGAAACTTGCTGTTAGAAAACTTTTTCGGCATCCCGGGCTTGGGAAGCTATACCATAAACGCCATCGCCAGTCAGGATTTTGCCATTGTACGAGCCATGGTCTTCCTCGGCTCCGTCCTCTATATCTTCGG
>JBAYAV010000163.1:0-6909 GCA_041669565.1 Lentisphaeria bacterium | reverse complement strand
CCAATTATGCATCATCCCATCAAGAAGGTTCTTATTTGTGTCTCGTATATTGGTAAGATCCGAAATACTGTTCAATACAAACATTAAAACAATAAATGTTAGTAACGAATATATGAAATCTATGCCCCTTGGCATCAGAAAATATGATTTAAACGGGCGAAGGCTCTCTTTGCTAACAGTAAAATAAACAATCATTATCAGTAACAAATTTGTAAAAATTGTCGTTACCCCAATTGTCCAATAATACGCAGAAGTTTTGGCGAATGCGTTTGCATCCATCGTATTACTGATTAATAACATACCAACAGTAGAAAAAATATAAAATAATGCAAGTTGAACGATCAAATAAATAACAGCAATAAAAATGGCCTTTTTCATATTAAAAGAAATCTTCTCAAATAATTTATTTTTTAGTTGGGCAATACTTATCTATTAGGGCCATTTGGGACTCTACCTTATAAGACTATCGTTCAACTGCAAGTCTCTTGTCGTTACAAAACTAGCATTTTTTATTCAGACCAGAAATTTTGAATGTTACTTTTAGCGAATAAATATATCCACACAGGTCGTTCTCCTCTAAAATTCAGACGCTTCAATTTTACCTTTTTACCGATATTCTAATTACCGTATGAGAAAGTAAAAGAATTAGAGAGCACAAATGGAAATTCTTTGAGAGCCTATAGAAAATGTTTAATTGAACAATATCTGCTTCTGACAGACTCTTTAAAATTGGCAATTTATAAAATCTGACTATTCATAAAAAGAAGGAGGCCACTCATCTAAAATACAACAACTGTTTTTTATGAAAGACCTCTTTATAAATCAGGGTTCAGTCGCTAAAGTTGGGGATTTAACAAAACGCAGTTATTAGAAATCGCCCATTTAATGCTTCCGTCGGACTTCATGACTTATTTCAAGATAACTAACGTAAAATCCAGCTCAGAAAAAGGATGGATTCGTTTAGCATTCAAATTTTAGGTTACAACAGATTCTACGGACCTCCACATCAATCTGCCACCACGAATTTTAAATATTTCAATCACATGCCCTATTTTTAAAACAGCATTATATAGGTCAGGACTTTAAACAGGCAGAAACATTTTACCTCGTAGGGTCTTTGATACACTTGATACATTTCTTTATTTGTTATTTGGCTGAAATTCTATCCGGATATTGCGTTCTAAATGAAAGGTTACTTCGCATACTATATGACGCGGTGCGTTTCTTTTGTGACGCGACGCGTTTTTTTCATGACGCACTGCGTTTCTTTTGTGACGCACTGCGTCACCAACTTTGATTGAGCATGTAAAAATTTCAAAACACGATCGAATCAATTCTTTGAAAACAACGAGTATATTTTACGTCCTGAGCACTGAATCGGAACAATTTGTTAAATCCCCAACTTTACGGACTGAGCCTAAATCAGTCTATCAGAATCAATGGCATTACAATAAAAGCATCGTTTTGAACTGCATTACTTTACCATCAAACCATACAGGGAACGTTGTTTCTCATGCTCAACAAAAGCCTTTTCTTTATAATTTCACGATCCTTTCTACTTTTTCAACGTCCTTACGGAGCTGTTCTCGAAGTTCTTCTGGAGAATTAAAACGTTTTTCTGCACGCAGACGTTGTACAAAATCCAAATGGATTTCTTCCCCATAAATCTCTTCTGTAAAATTCAGGATATACACTTCCACCGTACGCTTCTTCTCAGAACTAAAAGTAGGCCGGAAACCAATATTCATCATACCGGCATAATCATGATTCAAATATGCCACTTTTACGGCATAACTACCGTCCATCGGCAACATTTTATGAATAACATCAGGATTTATATTTGCTGTAGGGAAACCTATCGTATGTCCCAGGTGCTCTCCCTTGACAACAATCCCGTCAAAGCTATAAGGACGTCCTAAAAGCAAAGCAGCTTTTTGCACATCACCAACTTCCAAACAAAAACGTACCGCAGACGAACTAACATTTTTACCTTCGAACAGGAATTGCTTGGCCTTAACAACCTCTATTCCCATTTTTTCTCCATATTTTTTATATTCCGAAAAACTCTCTTTTGATTCATTTCCAAAATGATTATCATAACCAACAACGAGAACTTTTACATTCAACATATCGCACAAATATCGTTTCATGTACTCTTTCGCCGATAATTGTGACATTGCTTTTGTAAAGTTCAAAGGGAAACACATATCAACCTTTGTTTCAGCCAACAAGCATAACTTCTCATTTGGCGTCGACAGTAATTCGGGAACATAATCAGTTTGGAGTATCGTTCGTGGATGATTCTGAAATGTAATCAGCAAAGACTGTAGTCCACGCTCAGAAGCGATACTCCGCACTTGTTCAATCAAGTCACGATGACCTAAATGCACACCATCAAAGAACCCGATAGTAGCCACATTGGCAGGAATTTGAGCAGCTTTAATATCTTTTATTATTTCCATATTATTTCTTTTTCAATAATCTTAGTCATTCTCAAAAATCTTCAATTTGTCCATCCAATCTCCACCTTGAGTTTGCATTGTTTGGAAACCAATAGCGGCAGCACCTTTCACATTTTCCTCACGGTCATCAATAAAAAGAGTCTCTTCGCTTTGGATTCCTGCTTGACGGCAAACAGCCTTATAAATTTCTTGTTCAGGTTTTTCAAGATGCATTTCAAATGACATAAAAACCTGTTGGAAACAAGTCAAAGCGCTCTGCCCTTTATAATTCAACAATTGCTCCTTACAACAGCGCCAATGCATTAAATTGCAGTTTGACAACATATAGAGCGCATATTTATCTTTTAATTTACAAAGAGCTTTATACGTTCGTTCTTTGATTCCACTTACAAAAAGATTCCAGACCTGAAGAATTTCATCATCTGAAGCGTTGGGAATATGTCCCAATCGACGTATTTCATCATAAAATTCCACTTCACTAGCTATACCTCGATCTATGCGATTGAAAATGCCATTCATCCAAAATTGGCTCTCAAAAACCTCCTTTGGGCAGCCCAAGTTTTGAAAGGCTTGAATACAGCGTTCAGGCTTCAATTCGAGAATAACACCACCTAAATCAAAGATTATATTTTTGAATTTATTCATGACGTTTCCTTTTCCGTTGGATAAATCTTACCAATTCACCTATCCACAATGTAAAAGAAGAAATTGCAATCACAACACCCCATGTACCTATACTCATAGGTTCCGTACGGAATACGGCTCCACCTAACTGCACAATAAGTATCTGACCTACTAAAATGAGGAACATGACCAGCAACAATCCGCGACAGTGTTTCAGATTTTGAAAAGCTGACTGATGACTACCCAGCGTACGTGCATTGAGTAAATTCCAGAACTGCAACATTACAAAAAACGTAAAAAAGACCGTCAATTCCGAGATATTAATACTACTTTGTCCCCATCTATTAAAATAAGCCAACATACCCACCAAAACGATGAAGAAAACAAACGCCGTACCCAAAATGTTTTTACGCAAATGAGGCGTAATAATAAAATCGGATGCCTTTCGGGGCTTCTCTTTCATCACATCAAGAGATGGTGGTATTGTAGAAAGAGCCAGGGACGCAAAAGTGTCCACAATTAAATTTATCCAAAGTATTTGCGTTACCGTTAGAGGTAAATCCGTATCGAAAAAAGACCCTACCACCGTAATCGCTAACGCCGTAAGGCTAATCGTTAATTGAAAAGCGACAAATCGCTGAATATTTCTATACAAACTGCGTCCCCACATCACAGCTGTAGCAATAGAACGAAAACTGTCATCAATCAAAGTAATATCGCTTGCCTCCTTTGCAACAGAAGTACCGGAACCCATGGAAAGTCCCACTTGAGCCATATTCAACGCCGGCGCATCATTTGTTCCATCACCTGTAACCGCAACAACTTCACCTTGCTTTTGAAGCAAGTCTACAAAACGCTGCTTATCCATAGGACGAGCCCTGCTCATCACTTTAATATTTTTGACTCTCAAAGCAGCTTCTTCATCATTAAGTGCACCAAAATCAGGACCGGTAATGGCATTTTCAGTGGTATCCGATGATGTCCACAAGCCTATTCGACGAGCTATTTCTATCGCCGTACCAGCCGTATCACCAGTCACAATCTTCACCTTTATACCGGCTTCCCTACAGGTTGCTATAGCAGCAGGTACTTCTGAACGCACCGGATCCATAATAGAACAAATTCCTAAAAATTGGAATCCTCCTTCTTTAACCAAACTCCGGCATTCAGCTTTTTCATCTATACGAACCTCACGACAAGCAAAAGCAAGAGTTCGCATAGCTGCTTGCTGATAGCTTTTTAAAAGTTTATTCGTAGAATCCTTCATACCGTCTTCAAATTGACAAAAACGCATGACTACTTCCGGCGCACCTTTTACATAAAGCATTCGGGAACCTGTCACTCTGGATTCCACTAAAGTAGCCATGTATTTGCGCTCTGACGAAAAAGAAAGTTGGTTGACGATCGGAGTATCTCTTCGCAACTGTATATAGTCAACGCCTTCGTTTTTCAAATAAAGTAATAACGCACACTCCGTCGGATTACCGATGCCTTGTAAACCATCCTCTTCCATGAGATGAGCTGTAGAATTCACAGAAATGTTTTCGCGCAGCAAATTCTCATCTACTGGTTTAAATTTTATATCCGTCACTTCCATCCGATTTTGCGTCAATGTTCCTGTTTTGTCGGTACATATTACTGTAATGGCACCCATCGTTTCGCAGGCATGCATTTTACGCACCAAGTTGTTTGTTTTCAACATACGGCGCATATTCAAAGCTAAACTTAACGTCACAGCCATAGGCAATCCCTCTGGGACGGCCATCACCATCAATGTAACAGCCATCATGAAATAATTCAGCATCAGCTCTGTAACTTTGAGCCAGTTTACATTTTCTCCCGGAAGCAATTCACTAAAATACGACGTCAAACCATGAATTGTGCAAATAATGAATACAACCAAAGAAATAGCTAGTGCAACACGGCTAATCATCTTTGATAAACGGTTCAATTGCTGATTCAGAGGTGTATCTATTGTTTGCTTTTTTGCAGACCCTTCGTAGGCTTGCCCCACTTCCGTTCGGTCTCCTACAGCTTCTACACGCATTACTCCGTGCCCATCCACTACCATACTGGAACGCAAGACCTTATTGGATGGATAAGTGGCTTCTGCATCAAATTGTTTCTCATTAACCGTCTTATGGCAAAGAGGCTCTCCGGTTAACGAAGACTCATTCACATCCAAATTTACGGATTCAAGAAGAATGCCGTCGGCAGGTATTTCAACACCTTGTTCCAAAATAACAATATCGTCAACAACCAATTCACTCCGCGGAACTTGCGTAACTTGTCCATCACGTACTACGGTTATCAATTCTTCTTGTCCCAATGCATTGAGTACGTCAAAGCGTTTCTGTGCATCATATTCAAAATAAAATCCTATGCTTGTCGCTAAAAAAATAGCAATCAGAATACCAATAGTCTCCACAAATTCTCCTTCAAAAAAACCAATTCCTAAAGAAAGAAGCGCCGCAAAAAGTAAAATACGAATAATGGGATCTTTGAATTTTTCCAAATAAAGTTTGAGAACAGAGGGACGTGATGGTGGCGTAAGTAAATTGCGTCCATACTTTTCACGTGCTCTCTGAACTTCGTCAGGTTTAAGCCCCAGTTGTCTGAGATTGAGGTTTGTGGATTTCATCATTTCATATAATTTATTATGCAAAGTTAGCGCAAGTTACGAGAAGAACAAAGCTAGAAGTCAATCTTTTTATTTTTATCCTAGTTCCTCCAAACTTTATAAGGCATAAAACTATTCGTCCTTTCACTATTATAGATAATTCAACCCGTTAATTACACCCGATAATAAAGAAAAATGTACTTTTGTCTTTCACTATGATCCTTGTTTATGAAAAACATTTGTCGTACTTTTTTGCTCTTTTCCATCTGGATACTAAATGGATGCACTTTATATGCACAAAACAGTATTCATTTCTCCGTTCAAAAGATTTGGGACAACGGAGCATATAATTCTTTTACCTCTCTCGTTCAATTCAAAGGAAAGTTCTATTGCTCATTTCGAGAAGGGCAAGGTCACGTTTTTGATGACAATGGTAAAGCAGAAGGACGCATTCGTATTCTTTCTTCGAAAAACGGACGCAGTTGGAAATCTGTAACCTTATTAAATGAAGAAGGCATTGATTTACGCGATCCTAAACTCAGTATCACACCCGACGGTAAACTCTTAGTTTCCTGCGGTGGTTCCGTTTACCAAAATCGAGAGCTTACAGCCCAATATCCTTTTGTTTGTTTTAGTCAAAATGGCATTCATTTTAGCAAACTGCAAAAAGCCAAACTAGAAAACTGTACTGATCATCGTAATGATTGGATATGGCGTCTCACTTGGCAAGGCGACACAGCCTACGGCGTAAACTATTTCCAAAAAAATGACGGTAGTCACGGACTTTGGCTGATGAGCACGACCGACGGCATTTCGTATCAAAAGCGTTCGGAATTGCTCGTACCGGATTTTCCCAATGAATCTACCATTCGCTTCCTTTCCAATGGTCAAATGGCAATGATGGTTCGTCGCGACGGGGGAGACAATTTTGGTTACTGGGGACTAAGTATGGCTCCTTTTACAAATTGGACTTGGAAAAAGATGGAATTTCGTTTGGGCGGACAAGATTTTCTTGTTCTTGATAACAACAATGTCGTTGCTTGTTCACGCTCTCATTACATTCCTTCAACCTGCAAAACAGTTCTTTTTAAAGGTAATGCTCTTACCGGCAAATTTCAAGAAGTCTTCGTTCTGCCTTCCGGGGGAGATACCAGTTATCCCGGCTTACTCGTAGTAGGAAAAAAGCTTTGGGTAAGTTATTAT
>JBAYAV010000162.1:0-6918 GCA_041669565.1 Lentisphaeria bacterium | reverse complement strand
TTGCGGTCTGCGGTTTTTCATCGGGCGGGCATGCGGCAGCTTCATCGGGCGTGTTTTTTAACAAAGTAGACGCGAATATCGGGGATGCGGCGGATTCATTTTCTGCGCGTCCGGATGCAATGGTTTTAGGGTATCCAGTTATTAATGTGCAGCCCGAATTTGGGCATGTCGGCAGTGGAAAACAATTGGCTGGAGAGAATATTTCTCCCGAAATGCAGAAAGAGTTATCCCTTGAGACTCAAGTTTCCGCGGATACGCCGCCGGCCTTTTTGTGGCATACGGCAACGGATGCTGTGGTCCCAATGAAAAATTCGCTTGCATTTGCTCAGGCATTATGGACTTCGGGCGTAAAAGCGGAACTTCATGTTTTTCCGGAGGGCCGGCATGGGTTAGGATTAGCATTGAATAATCCGGATATTCAATCGTGGCCTAAACTTGCGGCAGCTTTCTTGAAAACAACTTGTGGGTTTGATTCCACTAAGACAAAACAGAGCGTCTGATTTCTGCAAACAAGAGAACACTGTAAAGAAGTATCGGGGAAGCGTAAGAAAAGTTTTTTGATGCTTCTAGGGGTGTTTTTTTTGATTGTAAATATAAATAGAGGAGAATTTGTTTCCCTCTTACATTTTTTAACATATGGCTTTTTATGAATTTATTAAAGAATATACGACAAGTCTTTTTGGATATGGATGGAACGATATATCATGGCAGTAATCTGTATCCAACAACGATTCCCTTTTTAGATTTTTTAGATTCCCATAAAATCGGATATATGTTTGTGTCGAACAATTCTTCGATTGGGTTAAAAGAATATGTTGAAAAGCTTGCCATGATGGGAATCCAGTCAATAGAAGACAGCTTTTATACTTCGACGGAATATGCCGTTGATTATTTAAAAAAGAACTATCCGGATGTAAAGCGGTTGTTTTTATTGGGTACTCCTTCTATTATTCCGGCTTTTGAAAACGCTGGTTTTCAGTTGGATGAAGAGACTCCACAATGTGTTGTTGTTGCGTTTGATAAAGGATTAACCTATAAGAGGCTTTGCAAAGCCGCGTGGTTTTTGAAAAAGGGCGTTTTAGGAATTGCGACGCATCCGGATGTGTTTTGTCCTTCTGATGAAGCGACATGGCTGGTGGATTGCGGTGCAATTACCAAAGCGCTTGAAGTTTCGACGGGGGTAAAGCTGAACGTTTTGGGCAAGCCGGATCCTGGGATGCTTCTTGCGGCAGCAAAACGGAAAAAGGTATCGGCGAAGGAATGCCTGATGATTGGTGATCGCTTAGCAACCGATATTGCAGTAGGAATTAATGCTGGGATGCAGACATGTCGTATTGTGGGGCCGGGGGCCGACAGAACGGATGTGAAGGGCATCCATCCGGATTATACAATGAAGGACTTGGGCGAATTACAAAAGTATTGGGAACAGAAATTATAGAGTGTTGTCTTTATTATTGTTTATCCAAAAAGGAGAACGAAAGAAATGAAGTGGATTTCACATCGTGGCGAATCGCAGGATGCACCGGAAAATACTCTGGCGGCATTTAAGTTGGCTGTTCAACGGGATACGGAAGGAATTGAAACGGACATCCATTTAACGAAAGACGGCAAGCTTGTTTGTATTCATGATTCACAAACGGGGCGCGTGGCAGACAAGGACTTGAATATCGAAAATTCCACCCTGGAAGAGCTGCGCAAGCTAAATTATAATACGAAATTTGATTCTTATCCGGCACAAAAAATACCGGAGTTTTATGAGCTGCTTGAATTGCTGCATCCGGGAAAGACTTTTCTTATTGAAATCAAGCAATCGGATGAAAAAGTACTTGAAAAAATGGCAAGTGAATTGGAACGTCTTTCCATTCCTCATAAGCAAATTGTGGTTATCTGTTTTATGAAAGAAATTGTTGCCGCCAGTAAAAAATATATGCCGGATATCAAAACTCTGTGGCTGACAAGCTTTGAAAAAAAAGAGGGTAAACTTGTGCCGTCTGTAGCAGAATCCATCGCTTGTTTGAAAGATACGAAAGCGGATGGTATCGATGCGTGCTGCCAAATAGAGCATTTTGATGAAAAATATATCCAGGCATTAAAAAAAGAAGGATTTCTTGTTTCGGTTTGGACGGTAAATGATCTCAAGACAGCCAAATACTATATTTCGTCTGGCGTCGATTTTATTACCAGTAACTGCGCAGCAGCATTGAAAAAAGGCTGCTGAATATTTTGTCAGTGTATAAATTTTTTTAGGGCGCTTTATTCAATACCAAAATGGCTGCTGGAAACAATATGTTCCGGCAGCCATTTCTGTTTATTAGGATCGTAATTTACAAAACCGTACATAAAAAATTGAATGAATTTATGTGCGGCGGTTCGTTTTTCTTACAGTTTTTGCAGGTGCTGATTTAATTCGCTCCATATTTCATGAATTTGAACCGGAGTGTATTCTCTCCAGATAAAGTCAAGCCGGAATAAACGCCCGCCTGCAGTATGAAATGCGTTGAGGAGGTGCGTTTTATTCATGGGTGCCTCGGCGTAGTAAATGGTCTCGCAGTTATGATTTTGTGCGATCAGTTTTTCATTCTTGCGCGAGGTAAGATGGAGCTTTGTGAAGGTGCAGTCTTTTTTGCCGGGACAATACCCCAACATGCTTGCATTGGCGCATGTAGCCGAATAGGCGAGGGGAATATCTTCATAAAGAATCACTTCAGCGGTGCTGCCGAGACGCTGTAATAAAGCGCATGTATTTTCAATGGTATCGTCCGGTGATAAAGTTACGCGCTGGCAATGAAGCTGTATTAAAGCTTGCGCCGCTGTTGAATTTTGAGCATACATTGCCGCGTCTGCGGTCATGTCCAGTTTCCCATCATCCAAATCGGCCAGAAGTTGTAATTGGGCGAGATTGCTGATTTGCCATTTTTTCCAGCCGCTGCGGTAAAGCTGGCTGATTAATTTAGGCCAATCCATACCGTCGTTATCGCGCATAATAGGCGAGACTGCTAGTCGTATTTTAGTGCGGCTCCGGAGTTTTAATTCAAGAATTTTAAGCGCATCCGGCAGTTCAGCGGGCGGGGTGCAGTCTATTGCAAAGATAATCTCGTCAATATCTTCAAGTTCCTGTGCGGAGAAGACATTTAAATAATAGCAGTGATCGATTTTAAGAATGCATTTTGAGCCTTCCGATGTTTTTTCCGGTGGCTGCCAAAGAGTGACTTCTTTGGTTATCTTTTCGACACGATGACTGAAATCCTCTTTTATGGCTGCATCCACATCGTCAATGGCTTGTCGCCGCAGTTTATTTAAGTAGGACGTGGGCGCAAAAAGGGATTTCGGGTTTTGGATTTTGATATCGCCCAGTGTAAAAGAGCTATCGCCGAGCTTTTCAAAAGCTTGTTTGATCGCCGGAGTAACGCCTTCGGGTTTGCGGGCGGGCGTCAGCGGTTTTTCCAAAGGCATAACAGTAATGACATCATCCAATTCGCGTGTGCCGATATTCGGCTGTGAGTGGACCTCTAATTTGTTTTCGGAAATTATCACATCAAAGTAGATAGGAAAACGATTGCGATCTAATGCGGGTCGTACGGATTCCCAGTGATACGAGCGCTTGACCTCTTGAGAGGAGTTGCAGTAAATTTTCTTGCCTACAGCGATATCGGGGTGTCCTTCTGGAAGGGGAACCTCAACAGTGCGGCCTGGCTCAGCAGTGAAGCGTATTTGATAATCCTCATTATTGCCTTGTTGAAAAACGCGAAGTTCATCCACGCCAAAACCGTAAAGATGGCACCCGTCGGCTAATTCAATTTGCAATCCGTCGTGTTTTTCCAAGGTGTGGTTTTTTATTTGAAAACGGACAAAATCAAGATCATTGTCATAAATTACAGCAAGGACCTCGCTCATTTCTGCACCGCGGGGACCGAGTGTTTTCGTGTCCGTTATTCCGGGGGCATGGGTTCCGCGCAAACAATAGGTCGTCCAAGAACGCGAAAAAATTGTTTGGATATCCCGTTCGCGTTCTTCTTTTTGTTCGGCGGTGAAAGTGTTGTCCAATAAATGTCGGTAATAGTTTGTGACGGCGGCAACGTAAAGGGGTGTTTTTTTGCGTCCTTCTATTTTTAACGAGGTAACGCCTGTTTCTTTAAAAGAATGAATAAGATCACCACAGGCGAGGTCTTTCATGGACATAACAGCGCAGTCTTCGGATAAAGTTTTTCCAAGATCATCTGTTATAGCGAAGTTATTTCGGCAGATATAGGAGCAATTTCCGCGATTACCGCTGGTGCCGCGCAAGTAGGATGACAGTTGGCATAGACCGCTATAGGCATAGCAGAGCGCACCGTGGCAAAAGGCCTCGATTTCGATATCGGGAATACTGCTTAGGTCTTTCAGTTCTGCCAGGGTGAGTTCGCGTGCCGCGATAACGCGTTTGAAGCCCATGGCTTTTGCCTGTTCAACGCCGGCATGGTTATGAATGGCCATTTGCGTACTGGCATGCAGAATCATTTCTGGAAAATAATGGTGAACGATTTGCCAAACGGCGAGATCCTGAATAATAAGTGCGTCAATTTGCATGTTTTCTAGGCGGGCCAGCGTTTCAATAAGAAGGGGAATTTCGCTGTCGCGAAGAATTGTATTCATGGCAACGTACACTTTTTTAGAAGCCCGATGCGCAATTCCTAATAAAATAGAGAGGTCTTCCCAGTCAAAATTTTCGGCATCAGCGCGTGCAGAAAATTGATGCAACCCCAAATAGACGGCGTCGGCTCCATATTCAAAAGCCGCCATGCCGCATTCTAAATTTCCAGCAGGTGATAATAATTCCATGTAAAATCCATTTTTAAAATGTAAGCCATTCTAAATTCCATTTTTAGGAAGAATGACTTACGGTTAAGAGTACGATTGATGTTCGTGTTGTTATTCAGCGTAAAGCAGTGCTGCACAGTGAGGACAGTACATTTCTTTGCCGTTGAGAACATCCTGATAGGTTTGCGGAGTGACTTTCAGGCGGCAGCGTCCGCAGGCTTCGTCAACAACAGGTACCACGCAAGGGCGGGTAGAATCGGCATTGCGCCCTTTTCGAATTCGGTTGTAGTTAATCAGTAGTTTGGGGTCGACTTCTTTCGCGGCCTCTTGGCGTTTTAGAAGCAATGACTGCGCGCGTTCGATACACGTGTCTTCTAATTGCAGGAGGTCTTTTTTGACGTCTTCGGCACGATTTTTGGCAATTTCAACTTGTGTTTTCTTTTGTTTTAGCTCGGTGATGTTTTTTTCATTTTCGATCATTAATTCAATTTGGGCATCTTCGAGATGTTTAATAACTTGTTCAATTCCCTCGATATGTAGCAAAGCGGTTCGATACTCATCATTGCTTTTTATCATTGTGGTTTTGGCTTGAAAGTCTTGTTTTTTTGCGTTTTGAGAAGCGATATCGCTTTCATTTTTTTTAATTTTGAGTTCGGTGCTTTGTTTTTTTTCTTTTGCTTCTTTTAAGAGTCTTGTTTCATCCGCGAATAAAACATCGGATTTTTTGATTTTATCCGGAATTTGCCGCAATTGTTCGGCAATTTTCGCTATTTTAAGGTCAAATTCCTGAACGGTTAGAATCTTTTTTACCCATTCGTGCATGGTGTTTTCCTTTTGTATTTGTATTTTATTTTTAATATTTTTGCGGCTAGAGATATTATAATTTTCAGACTCTTCCTTTGAAAAAGAACAAGACCAAATTCAACTTGTTTTGGTTGACGGCCCGTTAAATTTATACAAAAAAAATATTGGGGTTCCCGACCCTTATTATAGCAGGACCCTATTGTTCGACAAACCACGCAACGAAAAAGTTGAAAACAAGAAAAATAATAGGGCTATACTTCGATGAAAAAGACAGATCTGAAAAAAACGTAAAATACTCAAAATTCGGAGCAAGTTAAATTTATCATAACATTAGACTCTTTTCAACTGCACAATCTTTTTTTTGATCTTTTTTTGTGAATTTTTCTCTTTTGAGTTGCTTTTTATAAAAAAGTCGCTATTGTAATGCCTATTACAGATAAAAATCGTCCGCGGAGAGGTGACAGAGTGGTCGATTGTGCAGCATTGGAAATGCTGTGTACCTGCAAGGGTACCCAGGGTTCGAATCCCTGCCTCTCCGCCAATATATTTATGCAATCATGCGCTAAAATAAAACAGGCAAAATGAATGCATTACGATGTAGCTGTAATTTATTTGAATGATGATGCCCCTTTGGGGAAAATGAACAGACTATCAATGCGTTTCTATTATTTGAATAATATTTTGACTTCCTAAAAAGTTTAATTCGTTTCTTCCTTTCTAAAATATTATACAAACGCCGCCGTCGTTCGATTTGTAGAATACTGATCCTTTATTTTAGATCATGCAGACAAATCTTTTCGTAAAAAACCACACCCGTTCCATAACTTGACAGTAAAATTGATAATTTTCTTGTAGCGGCGCACGGCCGTGCGTCTATTCTTAAATCGGGTGTTCGTGGAATATTAACAAAGATGCATCCTCTCTCAATATATTTTTGCACACAAAAAAGGTGTCTTGTAAATTTGACACCGTTGTGCTTGATTGCGTCCATAAATCAGGCGATTTTAGTAGTTATGGGACGGCTGTGTCTTCAGCTGGAAATCAGCAGTTTTTCCCAATTTCAGGATGTTCCATTTACTGTCCTACAGCTTTTCTGCTTGTCTCGATTCCTCACTGCCATTCCTCGATTACAGTCTTTGTCCTATGCTGTCCCATAAGAGTCTGCAAAGAAAGCATTCTTCTTGACAAAAAGATGCTTTTTGAATGAATTTGCGCCGTAGGCGCTTAACCATGCTTAACCCCAGGCTTTAGCCTGGGGTGGGATAATCCCCAAAAGGCAGTGCCTCGGAGAGGCACTACAATTCCGCAGTCTCAGTT
>JBAYAV010000161.1:0-6993 GCA_041669565.1 Lentisphaeria bacterium | reverse complement strand
GCGGAAATTGGCCAGTGGAAAAATTTTAGGGAACTCCCCGGACGGCTGCAAGATTCGGTGGGTAGCTGGCCACAGCAAATGCAGCTGTTGTGGATCTTTGGTCATGCGGTTTATCATGCCTTTTCGGGAACCGGCTCCTTCGGCGAGGAACAGCTGCTACAGTTTTTTCACGATACATCGCTGGCGGATGAATGGCTTTATGTGTTGCCGGAGTATATTTTACTGACGCATCAAAATAGCCTTTGCAATTCCGGATATAATCAGTGCTCGGATGAAAAATTATCTGCGGTAAACTGGGCTTTGCCGCAACCCGAAGGAGTGCAAAAGCTTTTGCTTCTGTCTTGGACGATAAAGCTTGAAAAACAAGATACAAATTATGTACTGAAAGAACTTTCCCATTTACAGGAAATTCAAAAAAACGCCGAAAATCCCCTGGATGCAAAGGCTATTTCGATGCTGGACTTTTTGCAGCAATGCGGACTAATTATTCGAAAATCGGAGGTGCAAAAGGAGGATGTCTTATATCAAATGATGCAAAAGCCAACATCGCTTAGCGCAGAAAAAATGCGGCTTCTTTTCGTAAGTTTCGGAAAAAGACCAATATCCGAGCGCTGTGATTCGTTGTTTTGGGAATGGCTTCAACAGCAGGATGGGGCCTCTGGACTTATGGGCGGTAATGTTTTATATGATTATTTGCTCCGTCGAGTGTCGTACTGCTTGGAAAAGGGCGACGTGCTCTCGGCTGTCTGCTTAACCGAACGCGCACTTCAGACTCCGGCCGTACATCTATGGGGGTACTATTCAAGGCTCCAGTATCTTCAGGGCGGTCTTTTTGCGCTGACGGGAAATTTTGGCGGTTTGGTGGATGCGGCCGAAGCAATTTCCAATGCGAAATGGTGTGAGTTCGAAGAGAACAAACGGCTGCTAATTAAGAATGAAAATCAATTAGAGGTTGTCGATTCTGCAATTGGGGGGGCGTTGTGCTTTTGGAATGATTGGCTAAAACGCTGTATAAAAATAGGACAGCAAAATATTGACGATGATTCTTATTCCGTTGGCCAGGAAACAATGTTGGCAGAAAGTTGTTTGATGCAGGGGTTGAAAAAATACCACAGTTACTGCACAAAAGATGTAAAAATAGTATGGTCTAAGGAGTTCTGATGCTTTGCGATCGATGTCATAAAGAAGAAGCATGTCTGCATATACGAGGATTTAATCAGGATGGCGTAATGACCTCGATTAATCTATGTGCAAAATGCGCCCTTAAAGAATTTTCAAAAAAAGGCGACGGCTCGGATCATCAGTTGGCGGATCTTATTGAAAAAACGGCCAAAGGGGCTGGATTGGAGCTGCTTGATTTGCTTGAATCACAGGTCCTTCCGCAGTCGGAGCGGGGTGAAAAAAACAGGGCGTGTGCCGGATGCAAGAAAAAACGCTCTCAATTGGAAATGGATTATCATCTGGGATGTCTGAAGTGCGTTGATAGTTTTGATAAATATATTCGACATCGGGTGGATGCTCAATTTGATTATAAATCATTGCAAATCTCTTTGCTGGAAAACAAAGAAAATCCGCAAGTCGTTATAACGAAAAAAGAAAAAGCTTTTCAACAATTGCGTTTTGAATTCGATCGCGCGGTGAAAAAGGAAGAATATGAACGCGCTGCTGAATTGTGCAAACAACTTGATGTGATGGCGGAACAAGCGGATGGGCCGGATAAGAAAGGGGCCAGCAGCCACTCCAAAGAAAAATTGCTGGAGCCTATGGACTCTATATTTGAAAATGCTAAATTGCCGTGGATCCCGACGAGGATTCAATCCGGACCGGTGATTTCGCTTTCCAGTTTTGTGCGCGCGGAACGGAATCTGGATGGGCTGGAATTGCCACCGTTTAATGGTAAAAATGAGGACGCTGAAAAAGCGGTGGAACAACTGAAAAATGCGTTGAATAGTGAGCCCCTCTTGGGTAAAACTAAATTTTATGATCCACAAAGCATGGATCGGGATAGTCTGGCAATGCTTCATGAACATGGATGGTGTCGCCCTGAATTCTTCTTTCGCGCGCACCGTAGAGGAATTATGGTTTCGGAAAATGCTCGTATCATCCATTTAATAAATCAGGATAACCATCTAGAAACGACCACTTGGGGAACTCCCGAAACCCTTCCGGAAATGACAAGTTCCCTTCAGAAAATAATCGAAAACTTAAGCCGTAAATTGACATTTTGGCATAAAGATTATGGCTATATAACAAAAGATATCCGCAATATTGGAACTGGAATCCGGCTTGGCGGGGTGATGCATTTGCCTGGAATTTGCATGAGTGAAAAAATGCCGCAGGTTATTCAGGCTTGCCAGGCGCTCGGAGTCACCCTGGTACCAAAAGAGCCTCCTTTTAAATACTTTGAAAGCGGTTTGTATGTGTATTGTAACTCATCCTGTCGTAATACAAGCGTGGAAAATCTTGTCCGGCGGCTGGATTCCGTGCGTAATCTGTTGATAGAACATGAAATGGATAGCCGGAATGATCTGCAGCGGCGGACCAATTTTCGGCTTAAAGTCTGTGATCAGGTGGGGCGCGCGTGGGGAAACATAAAGGGCGCACGGCTGTTAAGCCCAGCAGAAGCAAAATGCCTGTTGTCAGTTCTATGGCTCGGCTTCGATCTGGGAATGCTCCCAGAACTTTCAATGCAGAAAATTTTCCAGGCTTATAGTGATGCGAGTTTCTATAATTTAGGGCCGCTCTATAAACGAATTCTGCCGAGCGGCTCGGTTCCCGAAAAACTTCTTGCTGCACGCCTGCGGCATGATCTGGCGGGCATTTCACAGCCGGAATAAAAGTTTCAAAAAATAAATAATAAGGGAATAAGGACGAATTATTTGCAGAATTAATTATATGGTAGTATCTTGATATTGTGACATAGAAGGATGGCAGTTATGATACGACGAAAAATTCAGATAAAAAATAAAAAAGGAATTCATCTTCGTCCGTCAAGTATCATTGCAAAGATGCTTCAAAAAACAAGTGATAAAGTTGTCCTATATGCAGGCAAACAGACGGTGAAAGAGTTTTCTGTTTTTTCAATATTGGGATTGTGCTTACGGTACAATGACTATGTTTTACTGCAGGTAGATGGTCCCGATGAACAGAATACCATAAAAAAACTGCAGTGCCTTTTTGAACATAAGTATGATTTTACATAATATTATTTGTTGCCGTTGTGATTGTCTTTAAGGTTGATTTTTTGGGACAATTTCAGGATATTGGAATGTCTTTAGCAGAAGGTTTGAAATGACGGCAATTTTTTTGCGGAATTAGAAATGATAATCGGGGGTTCTTTGTATGAATAATGTCATGCTGAAAAAAATAGTTGGAGAATGGATTTGGTTTCCTTGTGATCCGGATCGAAATGAAAGTAATATTTTTTTCCGGAATGACTTTTCGTTAAATGAGACTCCCGGTAAAGCGGAAATATGGATCTCGGTGAAAACGGATTTTCATTTATTTGTGAATGGCCGCCATTGCGCAGCTAGTTCTGTGGCAAATCCAACCGATAATCAATATGCCTTCCTTTTCGATATCACATATCTTGTGCAAATTGGTGTGAATCAAATCGCGGTTCATGCTTTTAATGCAAATGCACCCCTGTCCGGTAATATTCAGGAAAACGGCGGGATGTGGCTACAATTGCATATCGATGATGTCCCGACGCTGTGGACCGATAAAAACTGGCTGTGCTTCCAAGCTCTCTGTTATCAAAAAACAGGCCTGAAACGGGCCATTGGAGCTTCCGAAATTGAAAAAATAGATTTTCAAAAATATCCGCTGCACTGGAAAACTGCTCCCCTCGAGAAATTGGATGACCTCTTGGAAAATCCAGAGGATGAATATGATTTGAACCTTTTTTGGCATCACCCTAAAATTATTGAACGAGTGAAAAAAGGGCGATATACTCTGGAAACAACTCCAGAAACCATTGATATGTTTGAACCATGCCCGTGGAAAGAATTGATCTCAGCAGGACAATATCTTCCAAGCTATCTGGTGCTGTGGGTTGAATTTAATTCGATTATGAAACAGAATGGCCTCGGCGTTTTTATGGCCGAGACTTATGTCTATGTTCCTACAAATGAAACGCACTTGGCTGAACTTTTCTCAGATCGCCCGTATCAACTTTTTGTCAATGACCAAGAAATAAGCTGCCGCGGAAAAAATGATTGGAAAGAATATGACGAGCCGGCACTGTGCAGTAAACATTTTTTGGAAATAAGAGGGTGCCGCGGCTGCTCGGTTGAAATGACTTTGTTCGAAGGCTGGAACCGAATTGTACTATTTAAGGACTGCTCTGCTTGGAATACCGGAATTATGCTGCGGTGGACGGACTTGAAGCGGGATAAAATTCATGTGATGCAAGCACCGCAGGTAACGTCCGCCGAGGGCTGGAATATAACAGGGCCGCTCCAAACACCCTTTTCATTGGTAAGCCCAGCAATCTCTACAGAATCACTGCCGTGCGAACATTATTCAATGACAAGAAATTACCCACCCGATGTAAGCGTCTACCTGGATAGCTGCGTCTTTAATGCCGCCGGCGCCGAGCGGCTGAAACAACAGGATGAACCACATTTTGTGGGAAACAAAGAATATCTTGTTTTTGATTTTAAAAAGACGCTGCTTGGTTATGCCGAATTAAAAATTCAGGGCAGCAAGGGGGATGTTGTTGATATTGTATGCGGTGAACAAATGGTGGATGGTGAAGTGATTGCATATACGGGTGGACGGCGTAATTTGTCAACGGTTATTTTAAGCGGTATGGTCGATGAATGGTTGTCTACGTCTGTTCAGGGATTCCGATATGTTATGGTCTTAGCGCGTAAAGTGACCGGTGTTGTTACTCTTGAAAAAGTCCAGGCGCGGGTGCCCAGTCAGAATATCCCTCCTGCCGGATCTTTCAGGTGCTCAAATGAAGTCCTTAATCGTATCTGGGATGTTGGTGTGGAAACACTTTCAAGTACCGTACGCTGTTGTTTTTTGGATGCGCCTTGTCGTGATCAGGCCCAGTTTATAGCCGATGCGATGATACAGTCTTGGGCGGTCTATCATTTAAATGGCAGTTTTGCTCTTGTTGAAAAGGCAATTGAGGGGTTTGCGCATACGCAGTTGGAAACGGGTGAAATAAATTCAATTAGCCCTTCGGGGATTTTTCAAGTCCTTCCGGATTATTCTTTATTGTGGATTGTGTGGCTGCATCGGCATATTTTATATACGGGGAATAAAGCGATGCTGAAAAAGCTTTTTCCCGTTCTGAAAAAACTTCTCCAGTTTTATAATTATCAGGCCGTTACACCAGAAGGACCGCTGCCGGATATGCGAGATTATCATGGTACGTATTGTTTTCTGGATCATGCGGATATTGATCGAAAAGGCGTTTGTACCGGATTGAATGCAATTTATTGCCGAGCATTGATTAGTGCAGTCTATTTAGCAGAACTTATTGACCGGCATGAGTGTGCTCAAGCATGGAAGCGACGCGCGGCGCTTGTCTCTACCCAGATGCGACAGTTGACCTGGGATGAACAGAAAGGACTTTTTGCGGATAGTTATCATTTGGATGGCACGCGCTCAACACAGTATTCTTGGCAGACGAATGTGTTGGCAATTTATGGCGGAATCGCAAAAACAGAAAATTTTGGGCCTATTTGGAATCTGTTGTTTACCGAAGAAGAGCCCTATGAACGTTTCGCCGCTGGTGAATTTAATAACCCGTATTTTAAGTTTTTTATATTAGAATCTGCTTTTGCATTAGGGCTGAATGTCTGGGCAATGCATTTAATTCGCTATTATTGGGGAACAATGCTTGAAGCCGGAGCAACTTCGTGGTGGGAGCTGTTTGATCCAACGGGGACAGAGCAGTCTCTGCGACTGATCAGCAAATGTCATGGCTATGCGGTCTCCCCGAATATCTATTTTATTTCAGAATTAGTTGGAATTCGGCCGGCTGAGCCCGGAATGAAACGCGTCTATTTTAATCCGCTTCCAGGTGAAGTCACTTGGGTGAATGCCTTTGTGCCAACGCCCCATGGACGTATCCTGGTAAAATGGGAAATGGATGATAATCGCAACTTATCGGTCTTTATTTCATCCAATACGCCACTTGAAGTGATTCCGGTTATTAGTGCGAAATTAGTGGAAAGTATCGAATTGAATGTGGGCGAAAATGTTACGGTTCTTGCTCAGGAGGAGTAAACTTCTTTTTGGGAAGAATCGGAAGGATGAATCGTTCTGCAAAGAACAGGGTTTATAAGGGGAAATGGATGTCTGTTAATTATTGTCCTATCGTTGCTACTTTAGGATATATTTTGTCGCCGGATCGCAAACGCGTTTTGCTGGTTCATCGTGTCGGCCGTAAAGAGGATGAACAGTATGGAAAATATAATGGTCTTGGCGGTCACATGGAAAAGGATGAAGATGTAGCTCATTGTATGACACGAGAAATTAAGGAAGAGGCCGGTATAAAAATTACGTCAATGCAGCTGCGTGGAACGATTAATTGGACGGGCTTTGGCAAAAATTATGATAGCTGGCTGGCATTTGTTTTCTTAATCGATGGATTTACGGGTACGCCTTTTACTGAAAATGAGGAGGGACCCCTGACATGGCATCGGTTGGATGAGCTTGATTCTGTTCCAATGTATGCCGGCGATCGATATTTTCTTCCGCTTGTATTTGATCTGGATCCGCATATTTTTCATGCGTATATCCCTTATGATAATGAAACACCGCTTGGTTGGCACTATACCCGAATATAAATAAATTATTGTGAATATTTTTCTTCTATTTTTCAAAAGACTCTGTACGAGGATTTTTTTTCCCGTTTCTCTTTTCTCCATTTTTTTTGCTGTAGCGTGCGGGCTGTTGTTTTATCCAAAAGCCGGGAAACGCTGTCATAAGGCTGGTAAAATTTTGTTGCTGGTGCTTTTGGGCTGCTGGCTT
>JBAYAV010000160.1:0-7004 GCA_041669565.1 Lentisphaeria bacterium | reverse complement strand
TCTGGTATTGTTTTTTTGATAGAAGGCCTGTTTGTCGGAGCGTGGCTTATCTTGGCCGTCTGTTAATTTTTGAGTTGCAAAACCCTTTATATTAGAGGGCAAAATCGTCTTATAATCTGAACTCACGAAGGCGATTCGGGACCAGTCTGCAACAATTGTATAATCACGTTTTACACCTGGTGTAAGAAGGTTTATCCCTAAGGCAAAATCGGATGCGGGGTTTTGTACGCCAAGATAGGGCGCCAACATAGGCACAATATCAATATGGCTACTCATTGAGTTGTAGGTCCTTGGCTTTTCCCCTGGTATTCTTAGAACAAGCGGCGTATGAATTTGTTGTTCTACAAAAGCTGAATTATGACCCAAATGACCATTTTCAAAAAATTCTTCGCCATGATCTCCGGTTAATACAACGATCGTATTTTTAAGAAGGTCTTTTTCTTTTAAGACTTTAAAAATATCGCCTAAACGCTGATCTAAATGATGACAGGCGTTAAGGTAGCGTTTTTTTATGGCAGGTCCGAGTTCGGGAGTGATGGTTACATAATTCAATGTTTTGGCATAATCCGGGTAGATGATTGATTCTGGTGGAAATTCATAAGGCGCATGCGGTGATTCAAAGAAAAAGAAAGCGAAAAATGGCTTATCAGATTCCGTTTTGTTTAAAAAATCAGTCATTCGTTTTGTGTTGCGGCGATCCCGTTGCCAAGTTCGGCCTTCGGAATCGCTTATCATATCCGTAGCTGCCACGCGGGCAAAAACAGTTTGATCAAATTCAGGGTAACTGAATTTGGCTGAAGTGATGCATTCTATTTGGTAGTGGTCTTCAATCAGCCAATCTATAAATAAACAACCACAATTTCGTTTCAAAAATTCATGCCAGTAGCTTCCATAAAGACTGTAAAACATGGAAAAAATACCGACGCGTGTGCCATTTCCGCCCGAATAATGATGGGTAAAGCGGATGCCTTCTTGGGCAAATTTCCAGGCATTCGGCATTACTTCTGGGGTCAAAGCATCGGCACGAAAAGTTTCTGCGGTTAACCATAGAATATTATATTTTTCTCGTTGGGGATCGCGAATGATGGAGGTTATAGGGTAGTGTAAATTTTCGATATCATTGGTGCTGATATCAATAATTTTGGATTCTTCCGGGGGCTTTATTTTTAAGGACTTTAAAAAGCTTTTCATGGTTACCGTTCTAAAAAGAGGAATGCGATCGGCTGCTTCCAGCACATTTGGCTGTAGCATAAAATGCTCATAGCCGTAGAAAAAGGACACAAAAGCAAAAAGGAGCACAAATGTTCCAGCCCACACATATTTACGTTTGTTTTTGAGCAGAAATGGCGTTATCTGTTGAAATCTTTTGTGTTTTTGACAACATATAGCCAATGCAATATGAAAGGCGAGTAGGACAAGAATGAGAATTGAAAGCAAAAGTAAAGTACCCACGCGAAGCCCCATCGATTCAAAACCGCCCGGTGTTGTTAATAAATTCCAGACTAGAGGGTTAAAATGAAAATCGAAATTTCGATAAAGTCCTAGGTCGGAAAGCAAGAGCATTTGCGTTAAAAATCCGGTTGCAATTGCAATACTGAAAACAATTATTCGATGGATCGGTTTTTCTTTAAAACAAAGAACTACCAAGATGGTTAGCGCAGTAACACTTATTGCTGGGAGCATATAGAAAAAGGTATAAGCTGGAATTGCTGCTAATAAAAAAAGGACGGTTTGAAAATCAAATTCATGAATAAAAAAAACAAAGCAACTGCAAGTCGCAAACAAAAGGAAATAAAGAATAATTCCATAGGCCTGAAGCCCATAAATCTTTGTTAAAAAATGCAGACGTTCCTTTTTCATACTTACTTTTGCTCCATATAATAAAATTGAATAAAATTTTCACAAAAAAAATTGGCTTGACCAATGCTGTAAAAGATAATACTATAGTGATGATTCCTTTTTTTGATATTTGTTTTGTTTTTTTATAATCTGTTGGTAATGTTATGGTAATCTTCACCGGTGTGAAAGAATGAGTCCGTATGTCGGTTTTTTGTTTTCTTTAGTTGTTTTTTGAGGGATATCGATGTATCTTAAAGAGTGTTCCTTTCTATTCTATAAACATTTTTTGCAAAACAGACAAAAAAAGAAATAAGATACTCCCTGATTCGTTCTTAATGGAAGGCATCGTCGGAAAAAACTGTTTTATTTTAATAATTTCTTAATAAGGAGCTGCAAAAAAATTAACTTGACAATTTGCCGAAAAGATCGTGATTTGATTTTGGGGCCGACGACAAGGAGCATACCGTTCGGTATGTGACAAGGTTGGCGGCACAAAAAGCATTCACGAGAATCAGGCAAATGTAAAGGTTATTTTTGAACAGCCCCTAAAGGGAAGCGCAATGTCTTTTTCTAATTTAAGAGAATTAAAATCTGAATTACAATCTCTCAAGCGTGGTCGCCAGTTTCAGCTTGTTGTGTTGTTTCTTTTTTATTGGGCGTGCATCGCGGCGTTATGGCTGGGATTTTTTGTCCTTCTCGGATTTCTTTTTCGACCACTGCCAGTGTTTTTAAGAATAATCGGTTTTATCGGTATTTGGACTATTTTTTTAGGAGGCGTTTGTTTTTATTGGAAAAAGTTATCGCAGGATTTTAATAATCAAGCGATGGCCATTCTTTTAACGAAGGCTTTCCGCGGCACGGGAGACAGCATAATCAATGCGGTGCAATTAGCCCATAAAGGCGCCAAGGATAATTATATCCATGCTCTTTTAGAAGAATCCCCATTACGAAAAAAACAAATCAAAATAACGCAGCTGTATCCTAAAAAATATCGCCAGTGGTGTTGGCGTTTCGTTGCGATTGTTTCGCTTTTATGGATTGTTTTTGCTAGCTTTTTTCCAACGCAGACGCTGGCTAATGTTCAACATGTCTTATTACCATGGAACTCCGTTCAAAAATTTACCAAAACACATATTCTGGCAGTCTATCCCGGTGATATTGTTCTCAAACGCGGAGAAATTATAAACTATAGCTGTAAGATTGAAGGAGCCCAACCAACAGCCCCTTCGGTTGAATTCGAAAAAAAGAAAGCCCCCGCAATTATTCTATCAATGAGGGATAAAAATATTTATGAAACGGCCAGCTTGCCATTTGTGGAATCTATCCGATATCGAATAAAAGCCGGCGATGCTTTAACCCCGTGGTTCAAAATTACGGTTGTCAGTCCACCAGCATTGGTGTCGTGGCGAGCCAAAGTGCTGCCGCCACAGATAACCGGCATCCAATCCTTTGAATTAAGCTCTGAAAAAAAAGAAAGGGGTATCCCTGTTTCCTCTCATGTGTTTTTAGAGTGTCAAACAACCGAAAAATTATCGTTCGCTCTTTTGCAACAGGGAGTCAAAATCTTACAGGAAATAAACTTAAAAAACAAAAATAACTTCTCTTTTGAGTTTGTTTCAGAAGAAAAAGGAAGTTTCTTTGTTGAGCTGACCGGAAAAGTAAAATCTAAAATAAAATTGCCGTTTGTTACAATTCCGGACCACCTCCCTACGATCTTACTTGTCAATACGCCCGATATACAAAAAGTAAAATTAGGCCAGAAAACTCCAGTGACTTTTTTAGCCAAGGATGATTATGGAGTCTTGCAAGTCGGTTTAGAACGCGTTTTGACAAAAGGCAGGCCATTTCAAATAACAAACGCAAATCCACCGACAAGCCGTTTGCAGGAATTCAATGGGCGTTTTATTGTGGATACAACTAGTTTTGATTGCCACCCTGGCGACACATTGAGTCTTCGCTGCTGGGTAAGAGACGGCGGCGGTGTTTCGGAACAACGGCGCGGATACTCTCAAATCATGCGCCTTGTTTTTGAAGAAGATCTGTCTTCAGAGAAAGGCAAAAAGGAAGCAATTAAAAAAGCAAAAGATATCTTTGCTGAAATATTGCTCTTACAACGCGCCGCAAGAAAGGATACTGGTAAAAGCCAAGAACGTTTTTTTGCGGGCGGAGCAGCAATAACATCCGAGGAAATACAAAAAATTGAGGATCAGCAGACTGTTATTCGCACAAAAAGCATCCTTTTGTTAAAAAACAAAAAATTACTGGGCAGTCTTACCGATCGCCTGTCTGGGCTCGTTAATTTAGAAATGGTTGAAATAGCAAAGAGATTGGAGGCCTGTTTCCCATTAGATGCAACAAATAAGTCTACGCAATTTCGAGAGATTTTTGCACTGCAGACAAAGATTATTGCGGTATTGTCTGGTTTGTCTGATAATATAGAACAAGAACAGTCCTTATTAGACAAGCAAACTCTATTTGCATTGATTCAAACTATAATTAAAGATCAACGCAACAATCTTCAAGAGACAAAGAAAAAACAGCAGGGCGAATCTATTGTGATTGCAGCACTTGTTCATAACCAGGAGAAAATAGCAGAATCGCTGCAATATTTTCAGGATCGGTGTCTGAATGAATCGGATAAACGCTCTACGGATGATTTCGGCCGCCAACTGCGGCAGTGCTATCAAATAATTGAAAAAAAACAAATCTATGAATTGATGCTGAAAATTGCGGATGAACTGGAATACAAACAATGGCCGAACGCAATCCAATATCAGGAAGAATCACTTTCATCGCTAATGAAGGTGATGAATTTATTGAATCAATGGCGCATGAATCGTGCAAAAAAAGTATTAAAAGAAGCGGACGCTGTGTTGGCAAATACCGCTGAAAAGCTGTCCGAACTGGAAAAACAACAGGCAAAAATTGCGGAAGTCACACGCGATATGAAGAAACGCGGGAAGCTCGATGATGAGGTCCGAAAAAAACTGGCCGAAATGGACAAAGAGCAAGAAAAAATGGCCGATGATGTTGAAAAACTCGCAAATGATTTATATCAATTTCCGGAATTACCCATCTGTAATGAACTCAATAGCAAAATGCGCGAAATCTTTGAAGATGTGCAACAGGCCGCCGATAGCGAAAATACACCCGCTATCGAAATCGCAGTTCAAAAAGAAGATGCATTGCTGACCGCAATAAAAAAAACAAAAGAACGCGTTGAGGATGTGGAAATGTGGCTTCCCGATGTGCCCGATAATATTGTCTGGAATATGGAAAGCTTCGATACGGATGAATTTCCCGATATTCCTCTTGTGCCACTGCCGGATGAACTGGAAGATATCGTGGGAGAATTGCTCGAACAAGATAGCTCTATCGACGCCCAAAGCCAAGATACGACCGGCAATAATATTATAGCCGATGCGGAAATGGGATGGGGCGTTTCCGATGGCCCAATGCCATCCTTTGCCGCAAAAGGAAAATCCGGCAATACACGCCCGAATGACAATGAAATGACCGGCCGTAGCGGTTCCGGCCGCGAGGGACAAGCTTCTGGTGAATTGGTCGAAAACCATGTAAAAGGCTACGAAGGCCGCAAAACACATGCGCGACGCACGATGGATAAATTTCAAAAAGGCATGGTGACTGAAGATGAAAAATCAACCGCTGATGCCCGCGCTACAGGCGGCGGAAAGCTCGGCGGAGAATCCGAAACACAGGGAATGTTTGGCATTGCACCAAGACGCGACTTGCATACCGCGGATCATAGTAAAAACGCGTTGAAGCTTCGTCAGGAAACAGAGGCGCTGTATGCAACCGCAAAACTTCTATATCTTGGCACTGGAAGCCTTGGCGCTGCTGCTCAAAATATGCGCTATATGGAAAATGCCCCCGCTAAAATAAAGGACTTCGGAGGTATTCGCAAACAGGTGATGCGGCAATTATCCGATACTCAGGTGGAAATGCGTGATGGTGTGGTTCTTTCGATGCCGGTTACTAGCGTGTCAACCAGCAGCGGGGTCTCTGTGGATGAATCGGATTACGAAAAAGTCTCGGCCGACTATAAAGAACTGCTCAAAGACTATTACCGCAGCCTTGAATAAGAAGGCTTTTCATTTGTGTCTATGCGGTAAACAATAAAAAGCTTGGCCATTGTATTTGCAGAAAAGTACTTGCTTTTTGTATTGATCACCCGTATATTATGCCTGTTATTTTGAACTGTTTACCGGATTTTTTTGTTTTAGACAAAAAAATATTTTGGGCACTCTTTTAGAATTTTTATTAGAATATTCAATTTATGAAAAAAAAAGCATGGAAATTTCTATTTTTTTTGTTTGCGATTGTATTGATATACGTGTCCATTGCGCTGGTTATGACAATCACTGCACGGCCGGTCCATTTTGACAATCCGCAGCATTTATGGTTTGGCATCGGCGGATTTATGGCCGGATGTTATGTTTTTGCTTTGCTGAATAGGTTTAATTCTGTTTATGTACTGGGACATGAATTTACGCATTGGGTCTTAGCAAAACTTTTTTTAAAAAATACCGGCCGATTTCAAGTGGGTTCCAGCGGCGGTTCTGTTGAAATAAAAGATTCTAACTTTTTAATCGTACTGGCCCCGTATATTTTCCCTTTTTACTTTTTGTTGTTTGCTGGAATCTATTGTGTGGTATTACTGATTTGGCCATCGTTGCCTGAGTGGAGTGCCTGGGGAGTCGATGTTTGGCTGGGACTTTGTTATGCTTATCATGTTGTTATGACAATTATCGTGCTGCGAAAAGGTCAAAAAGACATGAATTTTCGCGGATTATTTTTTTCGTTAAGTTTTATTATTGCGGGTAATCTTTTCTTTTTCTATTTAGGACTTGTTTTCCTAAATGGTCAATTCGGTTCGGCAATGTCGCTGCTTTGGAATAAACTATCGTGGGTTCTTTTGCATTGGGGCTGGAATCCATTGAGTGACATCATAAACCACCTCTGCCATTTTATCGGCAAAAAAATCTAGAAAGTACTTTAATGACGAATTATAAATATAAAACAACGATAAATTCATCGGGGTTTTGGGCTTATCTCGGCGTGCAGTTTCTGGGAGCCTTCAATGATAATATGTTCAAATTAATGCTGATTTGCTATGCTATTGGCGTGCTGTCTAAAAAACAGGT
>JBAYAV010000159.1:0-7005 GCA_041669565.1 Lentisphaeria bacterium | reverse complement strand
TCGTGATTTGATTTTGGGGCCGACAACGAGGAGCATACCCTCAGGTATGTGACGAGGTTGGCGGCACAAAAAGCATTCACGAGAATTAGGCAAATGTAAAGGTTATTTCTGAACAGCCCCTAATTAAATCCAACAGAAAATCAGGAATTGCTAACCATGCAAATCAAAATGTTCGTTTTATGTTCTTTGCTATGTCTTATTCTGGCGGCGGATTCCACAATTACGGTATCTCTACTACCCAATGATCCCCGCGCAATAGAAGTCCGCAGTGTAGTAGTAAAAAAGGTTAAAGAGGGATTTCATCTTGCGATGAATGACAAATCATTCAGCGAGATTATGCTACCATCCAGCGAAGCCGGAAAGTTAATACAAATAGCATTCAAAGTCAAGGATGTTAGTTCGCTTCCGGGACGTTTTTGGATCAAATTTTGGGATGCAGATGGGGAACAATTTCACCCACCGCTTAAGATTCGACCTAAAACAAAAGAGGTACAGGAAAAGAATATCATCGCTTTTAAGACGAAAGAATTGATTCGAGCCTCGTGGTCTAAAAAGGGGGACGGAGTCGTTACTGCGCCAATCAGGCGCATTCATTTTGGCTTCAGTCCGGATTTAGAATCAAAAGGGAAAACACTGAATCTGATACTCACCTCAGGAACCGCGACGTATACAGCGATCGAGAGTCCATGTACTAGTGAAAAATTGGAACAGCTTTCTTCTTGGGAGCTGGTCGAAAAAGAGGGCGCAAAAGGGGTTTTTAGAAAAAATCCGGATGGGACGTTTGCTTTCGGGAAACAAAATCCCGAAGGTTATGTGCTAATGAAAACAACGGAATCTTTCTCGCTCACCGAAGGAATCAGCTGGGTTTTGCATGGTGAATATCGGGTGCAGAAACAAGTTCCGCTAGGAACAATATTGATTTTCCGTTTTATTCCAGTTGGAGACGATACGCCGCGCGTCCACACTTCATTGGGACGAAACTGGAACACGGAGTTTCTGCTCCAAAATTCGTACAATAGAGCCTGGCAGGAATTACTGGTTTCCTTGACGCCGGACAAGAAAAACAAACAGTGCTATTTAGCCTTGATGATGGCAGGTAATCCGGCCGTTGCCGATGTTCGAAATATTGTACTTAACACGAAGCTTCCTTCTTATGAGAGTTATACAACTTCACCTCCTGAGCCAAGATATAGCCAGGAAGATGTTTTGCAGATCCTAAAAGAGAGAAAAGATACCGCATTTACCATAAAACAGGATGCGTATAGCAATACTAGAATTTTTGCCGATGGGAAACCGATCACCATGAGTTTTTATAAAACTCCGCGATACAGCAAATACTGGAAATTGGAAGATTTTTCTGCCGCTGGGATTGATACCGCCATCATTCGTATCCCGATCAATTATTCCCAAGTTCTGAAAAGTATAGTGAAAGGGAAGAAGAATTACGATTGGCAAATTTTGGATAATATCTTTTACGACTCTCTCCGGCATAATCCAAAACTAAATATCATACTTTCGCTCGGTTTATATGAGCCCTATCAAGGCTGGGGAGAAGCAAACTTGTCTGAAATTTGGACAAACAAATATGGTATCCGAGGACGCGGTAACAATTGCCATTTAAAGTTCTTTCACAAAGATATTCATCATAAGTTTTCTGAAAAAGCTTATTGGTGGGCAAGCTATTCCTCTGAAAAATGGAAAAAGGATTATGCAGAAATTATCACAGATATTCTACAGCACATCGGCAAACAGCCTTACGCAAAAGCGCTTGGTGGGGTTATGGTCTCCGGCGGGGGAGATGGGCAGTTTCAATATCGTCAGGATGACTTTTCGGAACCCTCCCAGGAGGCTTTTCGCAATTATTTAAAAAATCGATATTGCGATATTGAAACACTAAACCGAAGTTGGAAGGGGTCCTATTTAAATTTTGACAATATCTCGGTTCCGGTTCTTGAACGACGCAGTAAAATGCCGTATCTTAATCCGGGAATTCAGAGTTCATACCGGGAATTTCAATTATATGAAGGAGCCCGACTTCGCGAATTTTTTGCCTCAAAAATCAAGGCGGCAGCGCATAAACCAATCCTGGTATTTGGGTATGGGCTTCCAGACAGTTATTTGGCCAATCATCTGGATCTAATCCCATCTCTGGATGTTGTTATTACTATCATCAGTTATCCGAATCGCCACGTCGGAAGGCCTTATGGGAACATTGCTCCTGAAACTTCCTATCAGATTTACAAAAAAATTTGGCTTCAAGAGCTTGATTTTCGTAGCTGGCGCGCCAATATTAAAAATGTTTTTACCCGTTACACATTGGGAGGAGAAGAAACACCGGAACGATGGAACAGCTCCCATCGAAAAGCGGTGGGCCTTTCCCTTGCAAAACGATACGGATGGTGGTATTATGCATTGGATTATCAAGGAGGGCAATTTTTCGATGATCCGAGAATTATGGCAGAAATCAAAGTTGCAGTGAATATGGAAAAAAAGGTGCGCAACCTTCCGTATATTCATTTTCGTCCGGATGTAGCTGTTGTTATCGGTGAATTCAATGATTTGTTTATTTCCGAAAGCCCCCATGCTTCTCATGCAAACCTCAATGCCTTGGGTAACGGAACAAATTTTCAGGCGTTCATGATGGAAACCAGCGGAGTCCCCTATGACAGAGTTTATTTGCGGGATGTTTTAAAGTATCCAGAACTGCAAGAATATAAGGTTTATGTATTCCTGCATAATTCTTTTATCAGCGAAAAGCAAAGAATGCAAATAAAAGAAATTTTAGAAAATAAAGGAAGAACGATTGTTTGGGTCTATTGTACCGGATACATTGATGAATCCGGCAAGACACTTGCCGGAATGAAACAATTGACCGGATTTAATTACCAAACGGAAGAAAAATATGCAAGGTCTTTTGCCAAAATTTACTCTAGTGACCCCTTGGCAGAAGGTGTTCAACCATTTATGAGTTTTGGCGACTTGCGTCTTACTTGGCAGGATCCGGTTAAGCTGAATATCTGGGGTGCACCTTGCCAGCATTTTAGTATCCAGAAAGCGGATCGGATTCTTGGTCTCTTTGGTAATGGGGAAATCGCGGGAGCATATAAGGAATTTCCCCAATGGACTAGTATTGCTCTTGCAGAACACATGTCTCTTTCTAACGTCCTTATGAACAATATCGCGGCGGAAGCCAAGGCATACAGAACTGGAAAATCAGGCCACAGTATTAACATGAACGGGAACTTTGTTTCTATCCATCCGTTATTTGACGACATTTATGAGTTCACGCTTCCTGTAGGAGCAAAAGTAATTAAAGATGCTTTCTCCGGAGAAATTATCGGATATGCCCCGATATCTAAGATCCCATTGCAGTACGGAATCACCCGGTGGTTCATTATGGAAAAATAAAACACCACGAAGAATAGAAGAATAAAATTTTGACAAATCCTGTTGCCGAATTTTCCAACTAAAACAGGGAGTCTCATTAAAGAAAAGAAATTTGTTTGTTATGAATAAGTATTTCAATATATGGGGACCTAGACAACTTATAGCGTTCTCAGGCTTAGACGGGAAAACGGACTTTGAAAATGGTTTTGTTTTCGGACTTCATTTGAGGACTATGGTTTTGATTTTAAGTTGCCGAAAGATGCTGGCGGTGTGAAGTTTGTCGATTTCAACCCAAAAGCTGATTTTATTTTAACCGGGGACTGCTTGATTTCGGATACCCATAAGGCGGTATTTATCGACAGTCATCATATGCTTTTTACTAGCAGGGGCGAAGTCGGATTAAATGATTGTGTTGAAGTTATTCAAAAAAGAAATCACACTTTAATTGGAGTTAAAGGCTATTCCAATTCTAATCTTTTTGATCTGGATATAGATAAAAGAATCAAGTTAAGGTTCAATGCGCTAAATAAACGCTCCTTTTTCTCCTTTGGAAAGCCGTTCCAACGTGACGATGAAGAAAAGAAAACTTAAAACAGGAGGTTCAATAAAAAAACATGTTTTAGGCACATTTTTACAAAAAAGGCACCTCGAATGCATCAAGAATGGTTTGAGGCACAAAAAGTATTGCTCACCATATGGCAAATTAATAACTATGACTAATTATCTTAAAATGGAGTTGTTATGAAAAAAATAAAAGTTACAATCTGGAATGAATTTATTCGGGAAAAATCTCAAAAGGAAATCGGCGAACGAATCCGCAGTATTTATCCAAATGGAATACACCGTGCGATAGCGGAACACCTAAAGTCAGAGGATTTGGAAATTCGTTGTGTCTCTTTAGATGAACCGGAACAGGGACTGCCAGACTCTCTCCTCAACGACACGGACGTCCTGCTTTGGTGGGGGCATACCGCCCATGACCGAGTTGCCGATGCGCTTGTGGAAAAAATTGCTCTCCGGATTCAATACGGGATGGGGCTGATTGTTCTCCATTCTGGACATTACTCTAAAATTTTCCGTAGGATGATGGGAACAGAATGTCGCCTGCATTGGCGCGATGTTGGAGAAAAGGAACGTCTTTGGTGTGTCTGCCCCTCCCACCCGATTGTACAAGGAGTACCGGAGAGTTTTGTTATCCCCAACAGTGAGATGTATGGTGAATGTTTTGATCTTCCAGATGACGGAAAAATTGTTTATATGTCCTGGTATGAAGGCGGCAATGTGTTACGCAGCGGAGTTACGTTCCAGCGCGGAGCTGGAAAGATCTTTTATTTTTCTCCTGGACACGAATCATATCCGATTTATCATGATCCCAATATCATCAAAGTGATTTCTAATGCAGTTCGCTGGGCTTCACCAACACAGATGCTTCCTCCTCGAGTAACCCCCCAGAAAATTTCTTTGGAGAAAATTAGCACCCCAAATCCTCATGCAATGGTGGACACTACCAGCTTGCATCGATGACAAAGAAATGACATTGTGAATAAAAAAAGGAATAACATTATGAATAAAAAATTGAATGTTGGAATCATTGGATTAGGCCGCATTGCCCGGAGTGGGCATGCGCCAGAAATTTCGGCGCATTTGGATAAATTCAACCTGGCTGCTTGTGCAGACATCGAACCGGAACGACTCAAAAATCTGCCGAAGGAATTTGAAAAGGCTAAAAAATATCATTCTTTGGAAGAAATGCTTGAAAATCCGGCACTGGATCTTATTACGATTTGCACACGCCATGCATGTCATGTTCCCATGGCATTGCAGATCATGGCCGCAGGCAAGATCGCAATCGTAGAGAAACCGGTTGCGACAAGCGTCGCAGAAATGGAGCTGCTCCGTATTGCCTTGAAAAAGTATCCCGGGAAATTGTATTTTCGTCACAATCGCCGTTTCGAGGCTCCTTTTACGAAGGCCCGACAACTAATCGCGGATGGGTTGATCGGTGACGTGCAGTACATTAAACTTTGCCGGGATGTCGGCTACTCTCGCAGAAACGACTGGATGACCATGACAGAATTTTACGGCGGATTGCTCACTAACTGGGGACCACACCTGATAGATCAGGCACTCTGTTTGCTGGATTCGAAAGTTGTGGATATCTGGGCGGATGTCCGGAATGTTATTTCCATCGGAGATGGAGATGATCTTTTCAAAATTATACTCAAAGCGGAAAATGGACGTCTTGCGGATATTGAAGTAACAGGTGCAAATACAATTCGAGGACGGCAAATGGAAATTATCGGTAGTCGCGGAACGATCGTATACAACACTGGCGATGATAAGATCGAATCTCGTTATGTGGATCCATCCATTAAATTTAAAAAATTAAGCCCTCATCCAGAAAATCCTCCTTTCCGTTATGGAAATTTTGATGAGACTCTCAGCTTTGTCGAGTCCAAGTTTGATATTCCCGCCATATCCATGGATATCTATTGGATCCATCTTTATAATGCAATTGTAAAAAATGTTCCGTTCCCCGTTACTTTTGATCAGGCGTGGAATGTTGTAAAAATTATGGAGGATGTTTTCAAAAAAAGTGGATTTCAGCCGATTAAAAAATTCATTCCGCAAAAAATCAACAATGAATTTTCCGAAGTCGCAAGAAATAAACAACCGTAAAATCACGAACAGTTATATATTGGATAGAAATATGGATACTATTGTTTTTGTTGGAGCTCATCCCGATGATTTTACTTGTGCTATGGGCGGAACAGCAGCTTTGCTTTCAAATAAATATAACATTCATGTAATTTGTGCCACTAGAGGTGCGGTCAGACAATCCGATGAAAAAGCTATGACAATACATGGTGCAATGCGTGAAAAAGAAAAACGATCTGCTCTCTCTCTAATTAATGCAAAAGTCTCCTTTCTAGACAATATCGATCAGGAGGTTTATGCAGATAGAAAAACTAGCGAAACAATTAAAAACATCCTAAACCAACTAAAGCCTGTTGCTGTTTTTACTCTCTGGTGTGTCGATAACCATCCTGATCATTCGGCTATTTCTGAAGCCACAAGGAAGGCATTGCGAGATGAAGAGAATCCACCATTGTTGTATTTTTGCGAATGCTCTGTATCTGGGCAATGCCGTCATTTTATTCCAACTGTATGGGTTGATATATCTTCGACCTTCGAAACAAAGATGAAAATGTTGCGCTGCTATAAAAGTCAGAATCATCACGATCTTTTGGTTAAAGGGGCCACGATTAGAGCTCGTTTCCGGGGGTTTGAAAAGAATATATATATTCCTTATGCCGAAGCATTTATATGCTATAACGGCTTCAAACACACGCAAAAATGTTTATTGGGGGGACTTTAAGTAAAGTTCCTTTTATTTTTTGTTTTTTAGTAAAACAAAAAATAAAAAAGGCGTAAGGTAGCATCTTAATAAAAATTCAGACTTCCTTGCACCGAAGATCCTTGTCATTGTCCCAAATTGTGGCGTTTTAATGATTAATTACCCGTAAAATTGCATTGATTAGGGACAGAGACAACTTTTTGGGGCATAACCAATTCCTCCTTTTTCAGCATGATTGCTTTGGTTAAAAAAGACGTATT
>JBAYAV010000158.1:0-7054 GCA_041669565.1 Lentisphaeria bacterium | reverse complement strand
TGGCCGCTGCTATCGTGAATTACCGAATCCCAGCTATAACGACATTGACACCGATACCCAGGCTGGGTGGGGCATTCTTTGTGCGACGTATGGTTTTCCCGCAGCGGTTGTCTTTTTTCTTCTGCTTTTAGCGGCCATTGCCGTCGGGATTCGCAGCCAAAGTCATGCCAAATATGACCGCATAAATTATAACCGCAACCTGCTTTCACTCGGCGGTGCGGCGGCCCTTCTCGTTCTCTTGTTCGGACTTTTCATCAGCGATGCCTTTACCCGTGGTCTGGGCTGGTTTGTCGCCCTGGCCTTTCTTTCAGCCGTTCTTCCCATTTCAAACTGGAAGCAAGACCCCCGTAAAATTTTCTCGCCTGGGATGATCCTTTTAACAAGTATTTTATTCCTGTTTTTTCTCGTACCAGTTGTTCTCAAACCCACAAATAGCGTGATGCTCACGCAGCAACCCAATGTCAAAACAACACCTCACCGCACCCTCAAACAGTCGACACAAAACAAACCTTTTGCGTTCCAAAATGATTTCTTCAGAATTCTGAATCCTTCCGAGGCGAAAGAAAGCACCCCCCCCTTTGGAAAACATCCCGATTCTCAAGCAGCCGAAAAGGAAGCCTTTATGATTCCAGACGGCAAAGGCACTCCGCCGGAAAATCAACAGCCCGACATGAAATATGGCGGTATTCATTATAGCTTTACTCTTAAAGAGCCGGTTAAAATCAAAGTCTGGCTACGCGTAAAGTGGGATGGGTCCTGCGGAAATACGCTGAATATCCGAATGGATCAAGAACAACACTCTGTCACCATCGGCAATGACAGCACGTACCATGTCTGGCATTGGATTGACGCCCCCAAAACGTGGGATTTAACCAAAGGCGAGCATCAAATTTATATTTTAAATCGCGAAGACGGTATTGCCTTTGACCAAATTTTTATGACATCAGATCCGAACTATTTTCCGCAAGGAATTGAAAAATAATGAATGGGGAAAAAACAGGGTGATGGAGGCCCCTTTTTTAGGGGTTTTTAAGGAATATGATCCTGTTTATTCCTTTTTCTTTTGGCATACAGTTTTAAAAAAGGGGCTATTGTTGAAATATTTAGCACGGAAAGGCGCACGCACACGCGTCTCTCTGAATTTCAACCAGAAGTCTTGAAGACATCTTTCTCCATAGTTCAAACATCACGTTATATTGAATACGAGCCGTAAACACAACACCCAAAAACACATAAACCTGGATTTTAATCATGAATACTCATTTGTTGCACCTTCTTTCGGTTCTATTTTTTATCAGTGTCCTTTCCGGCATCCATGCCCAAATCACGCAAAACACCCCCCCAAAAGAATTTCTAAAACAAATACGCCAGCCACTTAGCAAAAATGTATGGACTGAAATCACCGGAAAGATTGTCCATAAAAAGCAGGGTGAATCCAGCCTCTCCGGCGACTTGCGTTTACGCATAACTTTTGCCCCAACTTCGCTGCATGCTCAGATTGTTCTGAATCGCGTGAATGTCTATGGGTTTGAACAAACACACAACGACGCGACATCCGATCCCAAACCGAGTTCCAAACTGGATATGCCCGAAAAAGAACAATCCCCCGGATTATTTCAATTTGGGCTTACCCCGGGAGACCTCACCTTTTCCTTTTTATATTGGGATTTTCTAGAGGAACTGCCGGAACAGAGCAGTCGTTTTCAGGCATGTCGCATCTTAAAGCTAGCCGATCCTAACAGCGACGGCTATGCGATTGTCTGGTTTAATAAAGAATATGGTTTTCCAATGGAGGCATCTTGGTATAAAAAAGACGCAAAAAGTCCTTGGCGCACCCTCCTTATGAAGGGCGCGAAACGCTTCAAAAGCGGCATGTGGTTTGTCAAAGAAATGCGGCTGGAAGGCAAAGACTGGAAAACGAAGGTACAATTTGATTTTGCGGAATTAAATAAAGAAAATCCGTAACATGCGGTATTTTTTCTTCTTCTGCTGCCGCTATAATAAGTTTTAGAGTATCTTTTCGTTGAAAAACAAAAAGACTAAAGCGTTAGCATCTTTATCCGAAAGACACAACAATCAACCCAATCACAATTGCCGCCATTCCAATAATTTTAGTCTTGCTGCTTTTTTCTTTCAATAAAAAGACCCCCACAAAGAAGCCAAGTGGAAGACTCATTTGCCTAAAAGCATGAACATAGCTCACATTTGTAACATAATGCATCGATATTAAAATCAGCATATACGAAGTAGAACTGCAAACACCTGCTAGAGCAGGATACCATGATTTCAAGAACAACTGACGATATATTTTTCGTTCCCGAGACGAGCAAAGACATAATATTGAACCCGTTACAGCAATTCCTAATTCAATAAGAAACAAATACATCAGCGTATCGACCGTCGAACAATTTTGAATCGAATGGCGCATTATTCCTAATGCGCCGCTATCAAAAATAGTATACGCAGTCGTGCCCAAAGCCCCTAATATAATAAAAGCACTGATCCCATTAAAATATTTCACAAATTTAAATTCGTGAAATCGATTCAGCGGCATGAACAGGCATCCCAGAAAAATCAATCCCATTCCGCTCAAGCTCAAACAAGAGGGGGCCTTTCCTAAATGGAAAAGGATCGTAAAGCAAGCAATCATTAATACTGGCAAAGCCCGCACACTAGGGTAGACAAAAGAAATATCCCCGCGCCGGTAGGCATAGCCCAAAGAACCAACATAGAGGACTTCCGCCGCCACGCTTCCCAATAACAAAAACCAAAAACGAAGCGGCAGGGATGATAAAGAAGGACAAGAATAGATAAAAAACGGCATCCAAATCAAGGAAGCCGCTCCTGCCATAATGCTATAAAAAGCCAATGACGGCTGGGTTTTTTTAGAAATCACATTCCAGGAAACATGAAGAAATGACGAGAAAAAAATCAACGTAAAAGCTAATAAAGACATTCTTTTTCACCCTTTTATTTGAAATAATAATAGCACAAGCTCTGCATCAGCATTTTTTTGAATTTCCTGAGAATCAACGTTCCTGCCCCACAAAATGGAATCATCGTAAAGAAGACTTCGCTAAAATCGATAACTTTTAACATTAACTCATTCTTCCTCCCAAAAAAGAAGCATCCGATGCGCTTCAAAAGTATAGCCAACCATTGTACCAATTACAAATCAGAAACGGTTGAATTCTACAAGTTTCAACAAAAAAAAGATTCTGGTAATTGCTCTTTTTCGGAATCCTTCATAAATATGGAACGAACCAAACTCACCGATCTTGATATGATTCTGCTCTATTAAAATTCAGAAATCAACCTTTTTAAAATATAGCACTAAAAATTCGGGGTTTAAAAATAATTTTCCGGACGCGGGTATTATAGTATTGCAAAATAGATTTGCTCTTTTGTTTTTTAAACTACAGGCATATCGATTTGCGCCCATTATTTCTAAATATTTTTATTTTTTCGCAAATGCTTCGCGAAAAAACGACCTGTTAAAAGTATAATTGTAACATAAAAAAATCATAAAACATTCGTAACGAAAGAATTGAGGGGTTTTAATGACATCGAAGAATTTAACAAATACATTATCGCCAACAATATGGCTCATTGGAGATTCGACTGTTTGTAATTATCCCCGGCGTTCTTATCCGCAAATGGGCTGGGGGCAAATGCTCCATCGATATTGCCAAGCGGATGTAAAAATAGAGAACCATGCTTCTGGTGGTCGCAGTACCAAAAGTTTTCTGGCCGAAAAACGCTGGGCTAAAGTTTTGGAGGGAATGAAAGAGGGAGATTTCTTAATGATTCAATTTGGCCATAATGACCAAAAAGAAAATAAGCCCGCGGTTTATGCGCCCGCGGATACCCTTTATCAGGAACTACTGATAAAATTTATTACCGAAGCACGAGAAAAAGGCGTGTCGACAGTACTCGTAACATCCATTTGCCGCCGGGACTTTGACAAAGAGGGAAAAATAAACAATTCTTTAGGAAAATATCCCGAAGCAATGAAGGCTGTTGCCCAAAAAATGGGCGTCCCAATTATAGATCTGAATGCGATCAGCTTGCAAAAATTCAATTCACTGGGACCGGAAAAAACAAAAAAAATATTCTTGCATCTCGATCCGGAAAAATATAAAAATTTTCCGAAGGGATCCACCGATAACTCCCACTTTCATCGCAATGGAGCTATTATTATTGCCGGATGGATCGTGGCGGAAGCAAAAAAACAAAATATTGCAATTTGTAAGCTATTGAAAGAATGCGAATAAAATGAAATAATATCCAGTTCCGAATAATCTCAATTGGACATTCTGTATGATTTTGTTCGATATTTGTAGTGGTATTTATCGTCCATAATTTTGTTTTTGTCGGTATAATAGTGATGTCTCCGTTCCGACGTCTTGGTAGGAGCGTACAGAGAAAATCATCAAAATAATGTTCAAATGAAGCGCGTCTTTACGAATCGCTTCGATCGATTTGTTCAAATTTATTTTTTTATTTGTAATCAATTATTTTTGCCAATTTGGTTACACCAATTTTATATCCACGAATTATAGATGCCAAATTTTGGGATTGTGGTGATTGTAGAGACGCAAAATTTTGCGTCTCTACAATCACCCCGTCCCGATACATTTCCCCGTTCATTATTGGTTTTAGCAATTTCAATTATTCCGTGAATAGGATAAAGCCCTACGCAATAAAACCGTAAAAATAACCAATCAGCGTCGAAAAAACAACCACAAGCGACACAAAACACAGTGTTTTTTTCGGCCCCATTATTCCGTTAATAACAAGCATGTTCGGGAGCGAAAGTGCCGGCCCTGCAAGCAAAAGCGCTAAGGCGGGACCCTGCCCCATACCTGCCCCCATTAATCCTTCCAAAATCGGGACTTCCGTCAACGTTGCAAAATACATCAACGCTCCAGAAACCGACGCAAAAAGATTCGATTGCAGAGAATTTCCACCAACCGCTGACGCAATCCACGATCCCGGAATAAGCCCCTCATGCCCAACACGACCTAACAAAATACCCGCAATTAACACACCAAAAAGCAAAAGCGGCAAAATCTTCTTGGCAAAATCCCAACTAACTTCAAACCAATTCTTTAATTCAGAATCCTTTTTTCCATCGGTGCTCGTGAAAAAACCAACACCCAACAATCCCAATGAAAACGATAATAACGGCGTCTGCGGAAAAAAGAACGCGCATGCCAAAACAGGAACCGCAATAACAAACATTTTCCAAAACGCAAAACCATAATAACGCACTAAAACAACCGCAAGAATCAACGCAAAAAATCCCGTTATCGGCCACTTTATCCGCCATAAAATATACCACAAACCACTCGTCCCATCCGACTTCCCTAAATTGGCAAAAACTAAAATTCCGACCATGCTGCCTAAATATAAAATCGTCTGCCATAAGGGGCGGCCACCCTCGCTATCACCCACACTCTTTGCTAATTTTGCTTTCTGAATCTCCTCCTTACGAAAAATAAAATGCATGCATAATCCAATAAGGACCGATAAAACAATCGCCGAAACCGCACGCGCAATTCCTAACTCAATCCCTAATACCCGTGCCGTCAATACAATCGCCATTACATTAATCGCAGGCCCCGAATAAAGAAACGCCGAGGCCGGGCCTAACCCCGCACCCATCTTGTAAATTCCTGCAAATAAAGGCAATATCGTGCAGGAACAGACCGCTAATATCGTTCCCGATACCGACGCTACTAAATACGCCAGCCACTTCTTCGCCTTCGGCCCTAAATAACGCATCACCGAATCCTGACGAATAAAAACACCAATCGCACCCGCAATAAAAAAGGCCGGCACTAAACATAATAAAACATGCTCCCGAGCATACCACTTCACTAAACGCAACGACTCTAAAACCGCATTGTTAAATCGCGCCGTATCCACCGGCAAGAAAAAACAAACTGAAAAAACCGCCGCAATCCCCACAAACCATTTCCATTGCTTCTTCCACATTTTTATTACTCCCTTATTTTACTAAATGACGAATTGATCAACAAAAAAGGAGGCTTAATCCTTTTTTACCAAACATTCCAACGCCGTAAAAATACAGCTGCAATTCAGCCGGTAAAAGACCCGTTTTCCACGCTTTTCATCCCGAATGATCCCCGCGGCTTTCAAAATCGACAGATGCTGGCTTATTGTCGCAAATTTTACGTCAACAGCCTCCACAAATTCACAAACACAATGCTCCTGTTCATCTTCAAGCTGCTTTACAATCCATAAACGTATGGGATGACCAAGCGCCTTAAAGATATTCACTTCATAAGAATTACTATTTTTTTCATAAACAAGCATATAAACCCTCCGTCATTTCGTAATATAACATAATGTTCTGAAAAAACAACATAACATTTGGTCTTTTTCTAAAATATAAAAAAACAGCCGTCCCATAACTACTGAAATTGCTTGATTTATGGACGCAATCAAGCACTAGTTTAGCTTTTCTGCATATTTTAATTGCGCCAGAGGCGCTCCTTTCGTTTCGCTTTTCTGCATATTTTAATTGCGCCAGAGGCGCAAATTCATTCAGAAAGCCCCTTTTTATCAAGAAGAATGCTTTCTTTGCAGACTCCTATGGGACAGCAAATGGCAAAGACTGTAATCGAGGAATCGCAGTGAAGAATCGAAACAAACAGAAAAGCTGTGGGACAGCAAATAGAACATCCTGAAATTGGAAAAAACTGTTGATTTTCAGTTGAGGACACAGCCGTCCCATAATTTGACGGATAACCCCAGGCTAAAGCCTGGGATTAAGCATGGTTAAGCGCCTACGGCGCAAATTCATAAGGAGGAATTGGTTATGCCCAAAAAAATTATCTCTGTCCCTAATCAATGCAATTTTACAAGTAATTAATCATTAAAACGCCACAATATGGGACAATGCCAAGGATCTTCGGTGCAAGGAAGTCTGAATTTTTATTAAGATGCTACCTTACGCCTTTTTTATTTTTAGTTTTTCTATAACAATCAGTATCTTTTTTTATGATAAATGATTTGTTCTTTCTCA
>JBAYAV010000157.1:0-7192 GCA_041669565.1 Lentisphaeria bacterium | reverse complement strand
TGGTTGTGCCGATAATAATGGTCGGCTTGCCTTTGCTGTGCTGTGCTAAAGTTAATGCGGCATTAATTTCGGGCACATTCTGGCCATCGATCTTGATGACATTCCAGCCATAAGCATCAAAGCGTTTGCCGACATCCTCACTGAAGGCCAGGCTCGTGCTGCCTTCAATTGTGATGCTGTTCGAATCATAGAACAAAACTAAGTTATCCAGCTTCTGATGTCCGGCAATTGCGCATGCTTCGTGTGAGGTGCCTTCCATCATGCAGCCGTCGCCGCTCATTGTGTATACTTTTTGGTTGAACGTGTCGCCGCCGTGAATGCGGGCGTTAAATTGCTTTAAACCGATGGCGATACCAACGGCGGAAGCAAGACCGGAGGCAAGAGGCCCCGTTGTGACTTCAACACCGGCAGTATGACCGTGCTCGGGATGCCCTGGGGTTTTGCTTCCCCATTGGCGGAATTGTTTCAGGTCATCAATACTCATGTCAAAATCGAAAAGATGCAGGAGGGAATAAATCAGCATGGAGCCATGACCTGCGGACAGAACAAAGCGATCGCGTCCCATCCAGTCGGGGTTTCCAGGATTGAAGCGCATATATTTGCTCCAAAGTGTAAAGGCGAAATCGGCGCAGCCCATTGGCATTCCAGGATGGCCGGAGTTGGCTTTTTGGACGCCGTCGGCAGCTAAAAGGCGTACTGTGTTAATTGCTTTTTCAAACGTTTTCGGGCATTCGCAGGACATTTTTTTCTTCCTTCTCTTTGTGTTTCAAACAATTCTGATAATCATCAGATGAACAATTCGTGTTTTATTTTATTTATGGTCTAAACGCAGATAAGCATCAATGAAGAGATCAAGATCACCGTCAAGCACGGCGTTGATATTGCTCGTCTGGGCATCGGTTCTTAAATCTTTTATAAGCTGATAGGGCTGTAAAACATAGGACCGGATTTGATTTCCCCATGCGTTGTCGCCTTTTGCTGCGGATTCCTCGGCATGCTTAGCGCGGCGTTTTGCATCCTCAAGCTCGTAAAGTCGGGCTTTTAGAATGCGCATCGCGGTTGCTTTGTTTTTGTGTTGAGAGCGCTCACTTTGGCAAGCGACTACCACGCCGGTTTTAAGATGTGTTAAGCGAACTGCACTGTCGGTTTTGTTAATATGCTGTCCGCCGGCGCCGCTGGAATGATAGGTGTCGATACGCAAATCGCTGTCGGATATCACAATATTAATATCGTCATTTATTTCGGGAAGCACATCGGTAGAGACGAAGGATGTATGGCGTCGTTTATTGGCATCAAAAGGTGAGATTCGCACGAGTCGATGCACGCCTTTTTCGCCTTTTAAATAGCCGTAGACAAAATCGCCGCTTACGGTAATGGTTGCCGATTTTGTACCGGCTTCATCGCCGGGTTGGATATCGACGATTTCGTATTTGAATCCTCGTCTTTCAAACCAATGCGTATACATGCGGATCAGCATAGCGCACCAATCGCAAGCCTCGGTACCGCCGGCACCGGAATGCAGTGTCATGATGGCGTTTTTATCATCCATTGGACCGGACAGAAAGCTCATCAGTTCTAATTTGTCCATGTCTGCAATGATGGATGGCAATTGAGAATCGGCTTCCTGGTAGAGTTCGGAGGCTGGGCCTTCGTCTTCGGCTAACTCAGCCAGAACCTCGAGGTCGGCAAATTTATTGGTAATGTTTTGAAATGGAGTCAGAACATTTTTAATTGCAGAGACTTGGTTTATAACATTTTCGGATTTATCATGGCTGTCCCAAAAGTCTGGTGCGGTCATGCGTGCTTCTAATAAATCGAGTTTTTCTTTTTTGACAGAGACGTCAAAGATACTCCCGTAAATGATCGATACGCTGCTGTAATGTGGTTATCTGGTCTTGCAATTCTTCTTTTGTCATGGGTTGTCTTTCTTGATTATATTGTTTTTTTTCTTTACATACAGATTTAATTAATATAATACATACTTGATTTATTGACGCACGACAGGGGTGGTTTTTGTCGGAAAATAATTTTTTGGCGGATTCTTGCTGATGGGCATGGATTTGCGTTGTAATGCGACTCTGTTTTCTGTCCCTTTTTTCTTTTCGGACACGGTGGAAGATTATAAAAACAGATAGATCTTTTGGGCGATCCAGGCGACGGCCGCAAGCAAAATAATAATAACGATCGTGCTGGCGACTCGTCTTTTGGGAGTGCCCGTGCTGTTTTTGGGATAGGTTCCAAATTCGGTAAATTTTTTCCGTAAAAGTGGATTCAATTTCATTTGTGCATTAATGGCCCAGCCATTTCCTTCGAGAAGCAGACTGATATTTTGCCGTTTCAGTTTCAGTAAAGCCAGAAGAGACAGGGGGACTGCGAGGGCTAGAAAGGCACCAAGCAAGGTCAGCCAGATAGAGACCGCGGTCATCCCGGACAGCGTTTTTGAAATAAAGGCCACGGCGGAGCCTAATGCGGCAAAGCCAATACTGGCGCTCATAAAGGTGTTGGTGGAGCGGGCGGTTTTTGCGGCATTGTCGTCGTCGGTTTTTTTTGCGGTATTTGCGGCATTTTCAGGCGTAGCCAGCACCTGATTCATGGAATTTTGAAAGCCTTTTTCTTTATTACTGGACCATTGTTCAATTTTTGTTTCTGCCTGTTTCCAGAATTTAGAAAAGGGTGCGGATAAGGCCTCTTTTAAATTAATAGGATTTTCAATCATTTGAACAATTTTAACGATGTATTCCTCTTTTTGCAAATTTCGGAAGATTCCTCTTTTGCCCACCATCAGATTGGATGTGTTGCCTGAGGTGACTGGGGTTGCGAAAAGCCTCTTCTCGGTCGCTGAAATTTCGGCTTCCAAATATAGAATAAAAAGGTTGCTTTTCATTGCCGTACTGCTATGCGCAGTAAGATCTGTGACGGGAAAAACCAGATGAAACCATCGTCCGTCAAGTAAGATATCACCCTGCTCAAAAAGGGCCTGCTCTTGGGTATAATATAAATGGCTGAAATTGACAAAATTATTTGAGAATGTGATAAGATAGGACCGATAGAGAAGCAGTTTTTCCAATTCTTCGGTATGCCTTAGAATCTCGGTGACCTTCAGGTCGCGCTGAACTAAATTGGTGCAGATTTTTTCTATTTGGGAATTGTTCTGATAAAGTCGCAGTTGCTCGATGGAAACTTTTTCCAGAAGGGCGCCTACTTTTTGTTGCTGATAATCGGCGTAGGGCTGGAAACTCTCTTGTATGGAATTCCAGTCTCCGCGGGTGTAGAATAACTTATTTCCGCAAAGTGGTATTAAAATAGTCTGATAAAACGATTTCCACCATTCTCGATCCGATGGGTTTATTTTATCGGGGTTTGTGGGAAGCATGGCTGGTGAAGTGGTTCGTGCTAAAGGCAATCCCTGTAAGTATGTTTGAATCTTTTCGGAAGAGGGTGGATTAAGATCGCGGACTGCGGCGGGGCTGTTACAAAACTTTTCATTTGATTCCGAATCAAAGGAAAGCAAATCGCTGTAATCAAAAAACTGCTGAATACGGATTGCATTTTTTTTGTAAATGGCATACGCTTCTGCCGTTTTCTCTCTCAGTGGCAGAAGGACCTTATTTTCAGGCGTGTCGTTTAATTCCCCTTTTTGCAGCCACTCGAGATAACCTGGAATGGCTGAGAGCACTGTTTGAACTTGCGTCAGCGTTACGCCTGTTGTTCCGTCATAGCCTATGGCACCGCCCGTAATGGCGATGACATCCTTGAGAAAATCCGGTATGAGCGGACTCTGTGTGAGGGCAATGCAGTTTTTGGAAATAACGCCATCGCCATTGAGAGGGCGTCCTTTGACATTTTGTATAAATGCCCGGATATCCTCTATGCAGATCTGCTGGGTGTCGGGGGCGTAGGATAATTCCTTCAGGATGTACTGAGCAGTCGTTAAAAGAGCTTTACCGGAGGGGCCATCGGGGTTTATCGAAGAAAGCGGCAGTATTGGCGAACAGTCCTGGGGAAGGGGGGCGTTTTCCTGCAATACCGAAAGCAGCCACTGGATGGCATTTTTGATGCCTTTGGCTGTAATATGGGAGTGGTTCTCACTGAGAAAACGAAGGAACTGCGGATCACAATGAAAATCGCAAATGGGAGCACAGCTTGCACACCAGAGTGCTTCATCAAGCGTAAGAACTTCCTGCAGATCTTGTCGATTCTCTATAACAGGCTGATAAAAATGACCAAGGTACGTAAAGTGCATAAGAGAACTCTATAAAAAGGATGGATAAAGTCTTAAAAGACGCCTCGGTTCTTTAGGGGTAATACATGCATTTCTGCTCTCCCAAAAGAAAAACAGGAATGCATCCGGCGATGGTTATTAATCGAGCGTAAAAACTTGTTTGTATACCGGTACAGCCACCTTTAAGTTAAAGTCTTTCCGGAGGTGCTCGGCAAAACTTTGGGAAGCTTCGGGCTCGCCATGGGTTATAAAGACTTGCTTTGGCGTTGTTGTGATCGTTTTTAGCCAGCGGTCAAGCTCGTTCTTGTCGGCATGCGCCGAAAATCCGCTGATCCGGCTGATATGGGCATTGACATCGTACATGTTTCCCAAAATACGCACGGTGCGTTCGCCTTCTAAAATAACGCGGCCTAGGGTGCCGTTCGCCTGATACCCTACAAATAATATAGTGGCTTGCTCATTTTCAATATTGTGTACTAAATGGTGCTTGATACGACCGCCGGTACACATGCCTGATCCTGCAATGACAATGACGGAACCATGAATGTGGTTGATAGCTTTGGATTCGGCGGCACTGCGTACGAGCGTTGTGTTACCCGGCTGCAGCGATCGCGTAATGCTGAGGGTGCTTTTGTCAAACAGATAGGGGTGACGCTTAAAGACTTCTGTGACTCGGACGGCCATCGGGCTATCAATAAAGATCCGCAGATGCGGGATTTTATTCGCATGGAGAAGTTTTGTCAGGAAAAAGAGCAGCTCTTGGGTCCGTTCAATGGCAAAACTCGGAATAATAATATTGCCGCCGCGATTGGCCGTGTCGTTAATAACGTCGGCGAGTTCTTTTTCAATATCACTTTGCGGGCCATGCAGGCGGTTCCCGTAGGTGGATTCCATCACGACATAATCCGCTTCGCCGATCGGAGAGGGATCGCGTAAGATCGGCATATCCCAGCGGCCAATATCGCCGGAAAAAACAAGTTTCCGTGTTTCGTCGTTTTGAGTGATCGTAAAACGAAGGCTGGATGCGCCAAGAATATGGGCGACTTCAATAAACTCGACTTGGAGGCCGTCGCCGAGGGAAATCGGTCGTTTCATGTCCCAGGGAGTGAGAAGCGGAAGAACATTTTTTGCTTCTTCGGTTGTATAGAGCGGTTTGACAGGGAAACGGCCTTGACGGCCTTCGCGTTCATGCCGTTGGCGTTTGTATTCGGCGTCTTCTTCGTTGATATGCGCGCAGTCCAGAAGGACTATTTTGACGATGTCGGCGGTGGCACTTGTGCAGTAAATCGGTCCAGAAAAGCCGTCTTTGACGAGGCGTGGCAAGAGTCCGCAGTGATCGAGGTGGGCATGGGTAAGGATGACGGCGTCGAGTTTGGAAGGATTGACGTTGAAGTGTTCCCAGTTGCGGTCTTTCAGTTGGTGCTCCTGATAGAGCCCGCAGTCAATCAGAATTTGTTTGCCGTTGGCATTAAGACAATAGCGTGAGCCTGTTACATTGCCGGCCGCGCCGTAAAAACCTAATTCGAATTTCATCGACATCTCCCTTGTTGAGTTGAGTTGTATCGCTCTTTGCCTGGTTGGAGCTCAGAGTGCTGAATGCTGCGTTGTTTTTGTTGTGTCTTGGTGGTACCGAAAAAGGGTGCTCTTTTTGTAAAAATGTTTTTTTTATTCTGCAGAATGAAAGAATATGGGGGTTAAAACAGGCAGTGTGGTGTTGCTGGTGCATGGTAAAAAGCGCTGAGATAAAGCGCACCAGTATTTGCCGCTGGAAGCTATTTCGCTGGAAATGCGCAAACCGAGATACGAGCTTTCATTTTGGTAGTCTTTTAATGGAAACTTGGAAAATTCCTGCTTGGTTGTCAAAATTGAATAATAGGAATTGGTCGATTCCGAACTGTTATAAAACCAGTAGAAGTTATTGGAAAGAATACTGGTACTTTTAATATAGCATTGTTTCTCTGGATCGTATTGGACCGCAGAATAAGAAAAGAGGTTTTTTTGCAGAATTTCAGGGGTGTTTTCAGGAAGATAGCAAAAATTCCAGCCTGGAAGCAAGGTAAAAGCAAGGACAGTCCCTTCGGAAATCTGGGTGTCAAAATGGTCGTCTGGCGCGGTGTCTGAAAAGAACACGGTTGTGTTTTCGGCTTGCGCTGCCGCGCCGTACGGATTCTCAGAATTGGAATCGGGGTACTGGTTTTGATAAATAATAATATACGGCACGGATTCTTGCCAGCGGCGAAAGGCATTTTTGCCGATGAATTGAATGTCGGCAGGAATATATAAAACCTTGAGGTTACGGCAGTCATAGAACGCGCCACTGCCTATGGTTTCGAGGGAGGATGGTAAAACAACTTGCTGAAGATTCCAGCAGTCCCGAAAACACCATGGCGAGAGAGTCTTAACGCCATAAGGAACGGTGTAGGTGGTGGCACTTTTTTTTGGCGGATAGCACAGAAGAGTCTCGCCGTCTTTGCTGTAGAGTACGCCGTCTTCAGAGCGGTAGGCGTTGTTGCTTTCTGAAACCTCAAGGACCGCAAGGGATTCGAGGCAGCCCTCGTGAAAGGCGTCGGGGATCGAGGTGACCGAGGAGGGAATCGTGATTTTTTCGAGGACGGGGTTTTCCCATTGGTCCCGAAAGGCTGCGGAAGAAAGGGCGGTAATGCCGGTCGGTATTTCAAAGACGGGTTCTTGATTGTCTACGGAATAATAGGTCAGGGTGTTTCCTTCAATGGTATAGATCGGCTGCGTGGCCGCCTGGGGCGCGAGGCTGATCAATAGAAGGATGAAAATGATGAGTAGGGAGTGCATTGGGTAAATTGGCGGATGTGTGGGAATTTTTTTTACAACGGGACTGGGTAAATAGGCGGATGTGTGGGAATTTTTTTTACAACGGAAAGGAACGGAAGGAAGAAAACGGAAGGGGAACGGAAGGGAAAAAAGACAGGGAAACAGGCTGATGTGTGAGAATTT
>JBAYAV010000156.1:0-7221 GCA_041669565.1 Lentisphaeria bacterium | reverse complement strand
CGGCTGTGATTTATAATAGCATAAAACTTCATGGCTCAAATTATAAACCAATAAATGATTATACAATCATTATTATTGATCAAACTTAAAAAAATCGCAAATTTTATAGCTCATAAGACCAAAAATGCCTTGCTATTATTATCATTATGGATTATAATAATGGAAAGTTAAAAAAGAAGGATTGTAATAATGAAAAAAACATGGATTATCGCACATCGCGGCTTATCCGCTAGCTACCCGGAAAACACGTTTCCGGCGTTTGAAAAAGCAATGGAATTGGACATTGACGGCATGGAGTTTGATCTGCATCCCACCCGTGACGGAAAAATAGTAGTTACCCATGACAACGACTTGGACCGTTGCAGCAACGGACATGGTCCGGTTCGAGATAAAACCCTAGCAGAATTAAAACAACTGGACTTTGGAAGTTGGAAGGCTCCGCAGTTTGCCGGCACCAGAATTCCAGAGTTTCACGAGTTGTTAGATCTGGTTGAGCGTTGTCGCCCGGAATTATTTTTGTGTGTCGAATTGAAAGAGGATGATCCGGTTTGCGCCCAAGCCGTACTGGAGGAATTGCAGCGCAGAAATCGGCTGCACAATTGTTCTATTATCAGTTCTCATCCTGCCATGCTCCGATATGCGTATAATTTTGACCCAACTTTGGAACTGCATGGATTCGGCGCCGAAGCAATGCCGTTTGACGAACGAGAAGACTATTATCGGATACTCAAGCGAATCGGATATTATTGTAAAGAATTGACGCCTGAAATCGTCAGAGAATTTCACCGGAGAGGTATTAAAGTCGATACCTGGGCACCAGATGATCTTCCTATGCTGGAACACGTGTTATCCTGTGATGTGGATATTATCACTACCAACGCGGCGGATGTCATTGTTAAAATTATGGAAGAGAAAAAAACAAAATGAGTATTGTAACGATTATTGGCGCAGGAATGATGGGGTCGACGATGAGCCGTCCAGCAGATGACAACGGACATCAGGTACGACTGGTGGGAACGCCCTTGGACCGAGAAATTATTAGCGCAATCAAGCAACACCAGCCTCATCCGACTCTGCACCGAAAAATGCCGGATCGGCTTGAAGCTTATTATGCGGAAGAACTTGTGTCGGCATTGCAAGGCGCCGACCTAGTAATCGGCGGCATTAGTAGCTTTGGTGTTGAGTGGTTCGCGTCAACAGTATTACCGTTACTTCCAGCCGGAGCTCTGGTACTCTCCATTACCAAAGGGTTGCAGGGGTATCCAGACGGGCGTCTCGAACCGTTTCCCACTTATTTAACAAGCCAACGTCCTGATGTTAAATTCATGGCCGTCGGTGGCCCCTGCATCTGTTTCGAACTTATGGACCGCCGTCATACCATGGTATATTACTGCGGGGAAAATATTACCACCGTTAAAAAAGTTTGCACCATGTTAGCCACTGATTACTATCATATCACGCCAACCGACGATCTGATCGGGATTGAATGCGGTGCAGCTATGAAAAACGCCTATGCTATGGGAGTTTCTCTGGCTGTTGGTATGGCCGAACGCGAAAAAGGCATTGGCGATGACTGCAACGTTACGCCAAACTGCATACCCGGAGCACCGGATCTCAATCCGATTTACAATCCTCAAGCAGCACTGTTTGCCCAGAGCTGCCGGGAAATGTCTGCACTGATAAAGATACTTGGTGGTAATCCCGCACTGATTTGTGATTTGGCTGGTGCCGGTGACTTGTATGTTACCGTGTTTGGCGGACGTACTCGTCGGCTTGGAACGCTGTTGGGACGCGGAATACCGTATACGCAAGTAAAGGAACTCCTCAGCGGCGTTACCCTAGAAGCTGTAGTAATCATTACTCGGGTTGCTGCGGCATTGCGGACTCGTGCCACTACCGGCAAGGCCGACCTTAAACAGTTTCCGTTGTTATTGCATATGGATGCGATTCTCAATGATGGACAAGCGGTAAATCCTGACTGGGACAGCTTCGTGAAATCAATTTACTAAGAAATATTGCGGTGGCTTCTTGATTGCTAGACATTTGACGGCGGAAACAATATGTATGACAATTTGAAATAATAAGTATGCAATGGTAACAAGGAATTACAGCGTTACGGGCTGGCTCTGCATTATTCTTGTTTTTTTACAAGAGAAAAAAAGAATAACGTGTCGTAACAACGATACTGATGGATGGATCTTTTGTAGTGCTATCTTTAATAAGTTTTTAGGAATATAAAACTTGTTGTTTGAGAAGAAATTGTTAAATAAAACGAAAGGAGAATTTTATAAAGAGTTTATAATATTATTGGAAGTTTTTTTAATGGTCTATTATTTAAAATCGAAAGGGAAAAAAATGAAGAAGAAAAATTTTACGTTGATTGAGCTCCTTGTTGTAATTGCAATTATCGCGATTCTTGCATCCATGTTATTGCCTGCGTTAAGTAAGGCCAAAGAGAAGGCAAAGCAGGCGGTTTGTATGGGCAATCAAAAGCAGATCGGTTTGGTGATAACAATGTATACCCAGGATTATGAAGGATGGATGCCTGTAACGCAGATGAATAATGTTTATGCTGGGATTCCATATTATCGACCTAACTGGCTTGCTAAAATTCATACTTATGTGGATGGAAAAGAATTAAGCACAACGCATATTTCGAAGTCGTTTACTTGTCCATCAAGTCAGAGTGATGTTTATACGAAGAATGGTGATGGTGGAAATTACATGTATTCAGTGTGGCTTGGTTTTTATGATAGTAGTTGGGGGTATCCTAAGTATTCACATTATAGTGCCCGCAAAATTGTTCGCTGTACTAAGCCATCGGAATGTCCGATCTTGGCCGATGGGAAAAATAATTCAAAAGACAGATGTTTTTATGACTTTTCTTCTCGCGCGAATGCAATTCCTTATATAAATTCGAGGCATTCTGGCGGAGTCAACACTCTTTCTGTTGACGGTCATGTTGGTTGGGAAAATATTGAACAACAATCGGACGCCGAGTTCCTCAAAACTTTTCGGTGGAATAATTTTTCATACTGGCCTTATTAATTTAGCTATAATATAGAGTGATGTATCATAAAGGAGAGTCCTTTGACCTTGTTTCATGCTGTATCTAGGGAGATAAAAAAATGAAAAGAAATATTCGGTTCAGTGTTATTTGTTTTTTTCTGCTTTTTGTTTTAGGTTTGAGCCTATTTAGAGGAAAAATCATAGATTTTGCGGGATTAAAACTCACCGGCGCAGAGGTGGAACAAGTTTTTCCGTTTGTGGATGGATCCTCAAATCTTATTCCTGGAGATAGTAGTTTTGAGACTGGTTTTGGGACTCTGACGGGAGGAGACTGGCAAGATGGCAGTTATGAAATTGATCCAACAACTGGGGGTGATAAAAAACAAAGTTTGAAGATTAACGGCAATATTTCTTCCATTCCAATTGCCACAGAACCGGGAAAGACTTATATCTTCTCTCTTTATGCCAAAGCGGATAAAGATAATGTTAAAGCTGGGTTGTATTTGATAAATCCAGGCTGGAAACAAACGGTTCGGCAAGAGATCGTTCTTCATAAAGAGTGGGGGCGTTATTTTATAAAAATGAAGGCTACACAGCGGGATTATTGGTTAGGTTTTTCGGGAGCTGGCTGGGTTGATGCCTATCAGTTTGAAGAAGGAAATAAACCAACTCCTTATAAGAACAAAGAGCCGGTAAGCATAGGGTGCAGTAGTTCTTCCGAATATCAGTATGTTTTTTTCCCCGATGAGAAGATAGAACTAAATTTTTCGGTTGTCAAAGCTTGGAAAGATGCGGATATTACGGATCTTGATTTTTCTTATCAGATTATCGACTTCTATAAAAATATTGTGAAAAGAGGAGAAAAAAAGATAACGCTGAATGAAGAAGGCAGATATAAGGAAATGATTCCCTTCCAGGCTAAAAAATTAGGCTTTTTTAGCGTTCGGTATCAGTTCAAAAGAAAGGGGCAATTAATCTATTCATGCCCGGAGAAAGATTTACAGACCTTTGCTGTTATTAAACCACCGGTTAAGATTGAAAAAGGCCTTGAGCCCTTCTGCGGTATTTGTGGATATAAATTTCCGGCCTTGAAAAGAATTGGTGTGCATTGGGTCGATACGGGATTCCATTGGAAGGATATTGAACAAACAAAAGGCAAGTATAACTGGAGTCGCCTTGATGGACTTTCTTCTTACAAAAAGCGGGGATACAAGAACAAGGTTCTGCTGGGGCATTTTCCTTCTACCCCAGAATGGTCTTGGGATGAAGAAGAAGCTGCTGAAATGAAAGAAAAAAAGATCCAAAATAGATTCGGTCTTTTAGTGTCTAAAAAGTATCTTAAAAATTGGCAAGAGTTTATCCATCGATTTGCCGTCCGATATAAAGATGTGATTGATATCTATGAAATTGGCGGAGAAGATGACTTGACTTTAGGACACAATCCTTTCTATCGACAAAAATATCCGAAGGAAACAAAAAATTCATTTGTTATTGCAAAACCGGTAATGGACAGATATGCCGAAATGGTTACGGTTGCGATTAATGAGATAAGAAAAGTGACTCCGAATGCAAAAATAGCAATAATAAGGCCAAGCGGTCTGGATAGTACGCTCGCAAAACCGCGTTATGCCTTTTCAAAAGAGATTTTAAAAAGAATCGGAAATAAATTTGATCTTTTTTCTTTGGATTGTTATTGTTTTCCTCCGCGTTACCTAGGACCGGATGGCGACTCTCAGCTCGCCAAGTATCCTACTTTAGAATCTCTCTTGCCGGATAGTCTTAATAAAGCTCTTGCGGTTACTCAAAAATATGGCGCTGGTCAGCATGTCTATATCTCAGAATTTGGCTATGCCCTGGATGTAGGGGAGCCCTACGATAGTGAATATGTTATGGAGATCGTTAAAAGATTGTCTCGGACCTTCCTTATTGCCAGAATGACCGCGAATGTGGATTATTGCAACTGGTTTGTTGCGAGAGGGGTTCGTGAAAATCGCAAATATGAGTATGGCCTTTGGCGAAATGGGTGTCCGATGGCGATGGTGCCTGCTTATAGTGCTGTGGCGGGGGTTGTAGAGAATGTGATCGAAGCAAAAGAGATTCTTTTGGGGGGGGATGTAAAGGCGGTTGTTTTTAACAAACCCAACAACAAAGCGGTTAGTGCCATTTGGGTTGCAAGAGGGAAAGGCCGAATCGCAATTCCGGTGAATTCCGAACAAATTTCGATTGTGGATGTGATGGGAAATTTGGTAAAACCTGAAATAAAAGAAGGCGAAGTCGCTTTTGAAATAGGAGAATTTCCAGTGTATTTAAGGTTATCTGGGAAAGAAAATTTCAAGAATCTTTGCGCGATAATGTCTTCTGCGAGGTTACAGATCATTCCGTTAAAGGTCTATTTTGCCACTTCAGAAACAAAGGCGGGAACCGTTTGTCTACAAAATCAGCTTAATCAGGATCTTATGGCGCATGTTTCTTTTTTGATAGGAGAAGAAGTCTTGAATAAAACTGTTCCATTACCGAAGAGAGAAAAAACGTTTGTAAAATTTCCTTTGCCTGAGGATATCATTGATAGGAAAGAAGAGGTAAAGATAACGGTAGATTGCGGCAAAGAGTTTGAAAAAATCATTTCTTCTTTTCCGATAGAATTTAACAAAATCATGAAAACTTCTTCTTCGATAAAAATCGATGGCGATTTATCTGAATGGAAAGACCATCCTTATATTTTAATGAACAAGAGGAAACAAATTTTACCCCCGGATCCTTGGGTTAACTGGTCTGGTCCAAAAGACTTAAGCGCGAAGGTTTATCTTGGCTGGGACAGAGAAAATTTTTATTTTGCTGCAGAGATAACGGATGATAAACAGTTTAATAATGAGTCTCTTTCGGATATCTGGAATGGCGATTCTATTCAGTTCGCCTTGGATTCTTTGGCAGATGCATACTTGAGTGAAAATGGTGCTTATGGAGCAGATGATTATAACTTGGGAGTGGCTTTAACCAAAAAAGGCCCCCGCACTTATCAGTGGCATGGTTCTGCGAAAAAACTCTGGGAAGAAAGTGAATTTGCTGTTGTCCGGAATGAGACCAGTAAAAAAACTTTTTATGAGATAAAAATACCTCTTGCGTATTTGAACATACCTGCGAAACAGGGAGCTGTCTTTGGCTTTAACTTTGTTATTTTTGATGATGACGAGGGTGGAGGACAAACTTACTGGTATCAATTAACCCCCGGCACTGCCAATGGAGTAGATCTTCGCTATTTTAAAAAGTTTGTGCTAATGGAGAAATAGAGCAGAAAAAAGGCCGGTTTCACTTTCTTTGGGCGGAATCGGTATATAAAAATACATGTACTGTAATTTTCTGTCTTTTTGAAAAATATTTAGGGACCGAGCTCGTCCTTTGGCAGATTTGCCAAAGAGAGAACATCGGCTCGTGAACATATAAAGGCAATTCAGAAATCTTCTGAATTGCCTTTATAATAACTTTTACATTTGCCTGATTCTCGTGAATGCTTTTGGTGCCGCCAACTTGTCCTATCCCTGAGGGTATGCTCCTCGCCGTTGGCCCTAAAATTAAATCACGATCTTTTCGGAAAATTGTCAAGTTCTTTTTTTTGTTGTTTTACGAATTAGAATTTGTAAGTAAGTTTTATGCCGCCATAGGTGCTTGAATTATCATAACTTTTTGAACGGGTATGTTCTTGAACGGCGGGATCCGGAAGATAGGCTGCGCCGATATAAGGGCTGATGGAAAATCCTTGGGCGAGTTTATAGTCTAGCGCGATTTTACCGGTGAGAGAGCGAATGTCTCAGTCGCGATCGCTGCCGGCGTAGAATTTTGCTATTTCCTTGGCATTGGCGTTGAGAAAAAAGAATCAAAAGCTGTTAAGTGGATCAGGAAGGCAGCCGAGCAAGGGGAAAAAATACAATAATCCCCGAATTAAACCCTACTCCTTATATATAGACGTTTTGTTCGTAAAGTCACGTGCTTGGGGCCATCATAAGCAACTTTGGAAATGTTAGTTTGGCTTAAAGATAACCAAAATTTTCAATTAAGGAGCAAAAATAATTTGGCCTAGTAACTTTGCAAAACTTTTTGGTGCATCAGGAAATTTAATGGGTGGAAAATCCTGCCAAAGATGCTACGCGCGAACTGTTGGCATCATGTCAAGTTTACCACAATGAAACAAGATTGCAGTGCGGAAAGATTCTTTGT
>JBAYAV010000155.1:0-7230 GCA_041669565.1 Lentisphaeria bacterium | reverse complement strand
TTATTGGTTTGCTGATTTTTTCTGGTAGTGGGGCTGTTTTTGGTCAGCAGACGACGGATGAAATTAATAATCCGGAGGATTTATATACGTATGCTGCTGGATTGGCTCAGCGCAAGTTTTATGATTTGGCATTAGAGCAGCTGCAGAAGTTTAAGGAGCGGTATCCGAAGCATAAGTATATTCGTGAAGTAGACCAGCTTCTTATTTATTGTAATCATTCGTTGAAGCATTATGATGAAACAGAGCGTTTGATGGCTGAGTTTAAAAAGAATTGGCCGGATTCTCCGATGAATGTGCATTTTCTGCAGATGAGGGCTTCTGGGTTATTTGCGAATGGACAGTTTGCGAAGGCGGCTATTTCCTATGTTCAGTTGCAGGATTCAAAAGATGAAGTTATTGCGGAAGAGGCTACTTATTATTTAGCGCAGTGCTATGAAAAGACGGGGCGATTAAAGGAAGCGTATGATTTAATGAGTCAGCTGGCCGAAAAAGAGTGGAATAAAAAATTTCCCTATCGGCCCTATGGTGCGTATTATGTTGTAAACACGTTGTTAGACCAGAAAAAGGGTGAGGAGGCGCTTGTTTATTTGAAGCGCTTGAGTGATGGAATAGCGGTTCCAGCGGAGTTAAAAGAAGAAGCTCTTGCGCGTTATGCCGAGGTGGTTTATCAACTGGAACGCTATGAGGAAGCGCTGAGATGCAATGAGAACTATATTGTTTTATATGGGGATCATCCGCGTGCTAAAATTGCGCGCCGGCAGCGGATACTCTGCTGTTACCAGTTAAAGCAGTATACGCGGGTGCGTAGTTATTATAAAGACTGGCATTTGAATTATTTGGAAGAGAATGATGTTGAATTGGATATCGTTTATGCTATGAGTTTGAGCCAGCTGGGTGCCTATGAAGACGCGCTGGCAATTTTTATTACGCTGGGCGAAAATAAGACAAATGCTGTGAAAACGCGTCAGATGTGTTTATTAAATGCCATTGACTGCCTGCAGTATTTAAAGCGCGATCAGGATGTAATTCGTCGTGCAGAAAATTTTATTGCCGAATTTCCGAATTATGCGGAAAAGGCGCCCTTATTATATCAGATGGGATATACGTCCATGCATTTGGAGCGTTATCAGGATGCTGAAAAGTATCTTCGGTTAGCGATGGAGCTTTTTGTAGGGGATGCGCAGAATATATATAGCACGGGTATATTGTTAGTAGGAGTATTGGAAAAAGAGAGCAAATATGCTGAGGGTGCGATGGTTTTGCGGAAGTTGGTTGATAGTGATATAACGGATGCTGTAAAGGCGGAGTTGTTGTTAAGGGCGGCGCGGTTTGAATGTCAGCTTTCAAAGTGGGATCGAGCTCGCAAGGATTTGAATCGTCTAATTGATCAATATCCTAAAAATAAGACTGCGATTCAGGATGCGTTGAGCATTTTAATTGATATTGATTTTAGTGAAAATGATTTTGAGGCAGCGCGTTCTCATTTGGAGCTTTATTTACCGATGGCGTCGGAGTCGGAAAAAGGAGTTTTGTCTTTTCGACTTGCATGGGCGTGGTCGGAGTTAGAAAATTATACAAAGGCCATTACGGTGTTAAAAGACAGTCTAGCTTCTCCTAATTTAGTGGAAGAGCAGCGTGTGACTTCGATGGTGCTTCTTATTCAGATTCTTCTTTTCAAAAAGAGAATTCCAGAGTTGTCCAAATTTGTTTGGGAGTTATTGAAAATGCCCCCGACGCCCGCGTTGGAGCGTGAGTTATCCGGTTCTTTTCTGCTAGAGTTAGCCGAGGAGTTTGTAAAAGTGGATAATTATAAATTAGCGGCGCAGTTGTGGCTTCGTTTGATTGATGATAAAAAAAGCGATTTGGATGCGCGTGCTAAGGGGTATCTTGGATTGGCGCGAATTTATCTTGTGTTGAATCAAGTTGATGATGCGGAAAAAATGCTTCATGTTTTATCGGAAGAATATGCAAAAGCGAGGCATCCCGAAAACAAAGAGCAGCTTTCTTTGTTGGCAGAAATTAATTTAATGAAAAAAAAGTATAGCCAGGCTCTTATTTATGTCGATAAAAGTTTTAAGGCTGAGGGTGGTGATTCGCGTTCTTTAGCGCGTTCATACTGGGTGAAAGCGAGTATTTTGTTGGATGATGAAAAAGATATTGATGGGGCGTTGCCTTATTGTATAAAGGGTTATATTTTGTGTGATGATTCCGTCTATTCTTCGAAAGCTCTGTCGTTGGCAATCAGAATTTTTGTTCAGCAGAATAAAATGGAGGATGCTGTGGCAACATGGAAAGAGTTGCAAAGGCGTTATCCGGTGATGGCTTTAACGCAGAGGAGTACTCCGTGGATTAAGAAATTAATTTCTGAGGAGAAATAAATTCTTAATGTCAAATTATATAAATGATGTGAAGGTTATAGCAAAGTCTTGTTTGTAAAATGTGAATGAGACTGCTAAAATAGCAAGGAGAGTAATATGGCTTCAGCACGTATACTTATACTTTCAGAACAAATGCGGGGAACTTCTTTTGCACTAACGGCGGATCATTACACCATCGGCCGTGCGGAAAGTTGTGATATATGTATTTCTGATCCTACGATTAGTGGAATGCACTGTTCCTTAACAAAGACCGAGGATGACCGTTATGCATTGCGTGATGAAGGTTCAACAAATGGCACAAAGGTTAACGATGACAAGATAACGGATGATCTTGTTGTTTTGAAAAATGGTGACATTCTGCAAATTGGAGGTGTCGAAGTTTTGTTTGACAATCGTCAGGATTTCAAGATGGAGTCCCGGACAATGACGGTGCTCAGTTTAAAAGAGACTGGTACCAATGAAATTTCAACAGCAGGGATGAAGAATTTAGCACCCGCGTTGGGGAAGAAAAGAAACACTGGTTTACGCGAAAACAAGAAGCTGAAATTAGGCATTTTTCTTGTTTTAGGACTTTTGGGAATTGCTGCTATCGGAGCAGTCATTATTACACTTATAAAAATAGGCAACTGATTGTCTTGAAGTGACAGGGAAAAGTAGATGTCAGATAAAACAAAAAATACAGATAAACTGCCTTTGGACAAAGACGGCGATAAAGATAAAAAGAATGACAAGAAATTTAAGATGAGTGATATCCCCTCAAAGCAAATGTGGGGGTGGGTATTTATTCTTATATTGATTCCGTTGTTTTTCTTGATGTTTTTAGCCGGTAGTGATAAAAAAACAGTGGAAATTTCTGCTTCTGAATTTGAAAATCAACTGAATCAGAATAATGTTATTGAAATTGTATTTGAGGAACAGAATTCCAGTACACTGCCCGTTATTACTGGCACAATGAAAAAAACAACACCGATTATCTCTGCAAACGGGGAAGATGCGAATACGATTCGTTTTAAAACAAAAGTTGTTTATACCGACCGACTTGACAAGCTCATTGAAGAAAAATGCCCAAATCGCAAAATAGAGACATCAAATAGTTTTATTACAAATATGCTTTATACGCTTCTGCCGACGATCTTGTTGGTGGTGCTGTTGTTCTTTATGTATAGTCGCATGATGAAGTCCGCGGGAAATGGCGCCATGCAATTTGGAAAAAGCCGTGCAAAAATATCGGATGGCAGTAAAGAAAAAATCATGTTTAAGGATGTAGCTGGCGCCGTTGAAGCAAAAGAAGACATGGAAGAAATTGTAGAATACTTGAAGGATCCGGGGAAATTTAAACGGCTTGGGGGTAAGATTCCACGCGGTGTTTTGATGGTGGGTCCTCCGGGAACGGGTAAAACATTATTGGCAAAAGCAATTGCTGGTGAAGCGGATGTTCCATTCTTTTCAATCAGCGGTTCTGATTTTGTGGAAATGTTCGTGGGTGTGGGCGCGAGCCGTGTCCGCGATATGTTTAAAGAGGGACATAAGCATGCCCCATGCCTTATTTTTATCGATGAAATTGATGCAGTTGGGCGTTCGCGTTTTACTGGAATAGGCGGTGGTCACGATGAACGGGAACAGACGCTGAATGCACTGCTGGTAGAAATGGATGGCTTTGAGGCAAATTCCGGCGTGATTATTCTAGCGGCAACCAATCGGCCTGATGTTTTGGATCCGGCACTGTTGCGTCCTGGGCGTTTTGATCGGCAGATCTCGATTGATTTGCCTGATATGCGTGGCCGTTACGGTATTTTGAATATCCATGCTAAAAAAGTAAAAATGAATAAAAATGTGGATTTGCATCAAATTGCGCGGGCAACACCGGGATTCAGCGGTGCTGATTTAGCGAGTCTGGTGAATGAAGCGGCGCTGTTGGCGACGCGCAGGAATAAAGAATCCGTAGAAATGGATGAATTGGAAGAATCCAGGGATAAAGTGCGCTGGGGCAAAGAGCGACGCAGTCGCCACATGGATGAAAGAGACCGTAAATTAACGGCTTATCATGAATCGGGGCATGCACTAGTGGGGATGCTTTGTGAGAATGCGCCGCCGTTGCATAAGATTACGATTATTCCACGTGGTGTTGCTTACTTAGGCGCCACGATGTCGCTTCCTGAGCAAGATAAGATTCATATGACTCGGAATGAGCTTTTGGATCATGTTGCGGTTTGTTTTGGTGGTCGTGTTGCCGAAGAAATTATATTTGGTGATGTTACAACGGGTGCGTCACAAGATATTGTGGATGCTACGAATACCGTAAAAAAGATGGTCTGCTGCTGGGGCATGAGTGAACGATTGAGTTTGATTAATTATGGCAATCGTGAAGAGCCGGTTTTTGTGGGGCGTGATATGTCGAAGGGCGCGGATTATAGTCCTGAGACGGCGCGTGAAATTGATTTGGAAATTCGTAAAATTATTCGTGAGGCTGAGGATCGCGTTCGTCAGTTGTTGAAAGATAACAAGGAGAAATTAGTCAAGTTGTCGGAGACTCTTTTGGAGCGTGAAACGATGAATGCTCCGGAGGTTTATGAATTGCTTGAGATGGAAATGCCGGAAAGTAAGCGGAGTCCAGAAGATATAAAGAGAGATTTTGTGGATGATGACAAACTGATGGCGAAAGATAATTCTGAATTGGAAGCCGAACAAAAGAAGAATGGTGCGGATCGAAATGAAAGCGCCAATGTTCCCAAAGAGAAGCAGGACGGGAATGGTAAAAAGGATGAAAAAATCGAAGCGGAAGAATCCGAAAAGGCTCTATCTAGATTGAAAGACGTCCTTGGAAAAATTCCAAAAGAAGTCTTAAAAGACTTGAAGTTGGAAGCCGATGCTGAGAAAAAGAAGCCCGAAATAAGCGTTGATTTGGACAAAGAAAAAACGGTATTGGCCGCGTCTGAAAAGAAGGCCGAGGGTTCTCTTGATGATAAACAGGAAGCTGATGCTGAAAAAACAGAGGACGCTTCGGAAGATAATAAGAAAAATAGCTAAGACTTTTTTGCCCGATATTTTAGGATGAAAAGTTGTCTTTACTGAATTAGACTGGTCTTTCTTTTTTTGAAATAGATTGCCAGTCTTTTTTTTTACGTTTGTTGAGGATGGAATAATAATGGATTATGATGTTATAATAATGGGCGCCGGTTTATCGGGGTTGGCTGCAGGAATACGTTTGGCTTACTATGGTAAAAAGGTGGCTATTTTTGAAAAGCACGCTTTGCCGGGAGGCCTGAATTCTTATTTTTTTAGAAATGGTAAGGCCATTGATGTGGGATTGCATGCCTTGACTAATTTTTCAGATGCCTCAAAGCGCGGCGCGCCTCTGAATAAATTGCTCCGGCAGTTGCGTTTGAAACGCGAGATGTTTGATTTGTGTCCGCAGTCTTTTTCGCTGATTCAATTTCCGGAAACTTCACTTAAAATGACCAATACTTTTGCGGACTTCGTCGAAGAAGTACGACAAAAATTTCCGGCGGATTATGATGGCTTTTTGCAATTATTGGAAAAAATAAAAACAACGGATTATTTGTCTCCGGATGGAGCGTATTTGTCGGCGCGGGGGGTCCTATCGAAATATTTATCGTCTGAGTTGCTGCAGAATATGATTTTTTGTCCGGTTATGTTTTATGGAAATTCATCGCCGAATGATATGGATTTTAATCAGTTTTGCATTATGTTCAATAGTCTTTTTTTAGAGGGCCTTGGGCGTCCAAAAGGCGGAATGAAATCGGTTATCGATATTTTGGTACAGCGTTATAAAGAGTTGGGCGGTGAGTTGAAACTTCATTGTGGCATTCGGAATATACATGCTCCCAATGGAAGTGTGAATGGCGTTTATGATTGTGATGGCAATAGCTATACCGCCGAAAAGTATTTATCGACAATTGGTTCTTATGAGACAGGCGCGTTGTATGATAAAAATTCTTTTGGGCCGTCATTGGTCTTGCAGACATGCCGTCCCGGAGAGCTTGGATTTACAGAAACGATTTTTGAATTAAATAAAAGGCCGTCTGAATTTGGCATTAAAGCCAGTATTATTTTCAGAAATGAACAGGAGCATTTTGAGTTTTGTCCTCCCGAAGGAGCGGTGGATATGCGTAGCCAAGTGATCTGCCAGCCGGGTAATTACTGCGGCTGCAGTACCATCGCGTCAGCGTATCATTTGCGCTTGACTCATCTTGCTAATTCGCGCGTATGGCTTCATTATTCTGAGGAGGATTATAAAGCCCAAAAGCTGCAGGTGATCGAAGCCCAAAAGAGGCTCCTGGATCGATTATGGCCGGGAATGGCTAAATGTATCGCTCACACAGAAATGTTTACGCCAAAAACGATTCAGCGCTATACGGGGCATTGGAATGGCGCAATTTATGGGAGTCCGGATAAGAGAAAGCAGGGGACTACCGGGTTGAGTAATTTGTTTTTAGCGGGCACGGATCAGGGATTTTTGGGGATAACTGGAGCTATGTTGAGTGGCGTTGTGATTGCGAATAGGCATTTGTTGTAGTAGCGTGCTGTTTTTTGTTAAAAGCAGTGTGCCGAAGTCTTTTGCTTCTAGTTTTGATTTATTTTATTGTTTTGGTCTTTATTTACTTGAATTCTTCCCTCTTCTTTATAGAACAAAAATAAAAACCTTTTTTTAAAATATTATAGGTGTTTTGATTTGATTTTTTGTTTCTTTTGTACTGCATTATGTAGTACAAAAGAAACAACCTTAGTAAGGACGTTATGAAAAAATACATCATATGAGTACAAAAGCTGGGCAATATTTATTTACAGAGAAACCAAGACATCGTGACTAAAATGGAAAATTAAGTAAGAT